>NZ_JAEVHL010000032.1 GCF_016803395.1 Micromonospora tarensis
CCTCCGGTCAAGGTGAAAGCGTCGCAACTTCCACCTCGCCGGAGGTCTCTTCATTTCTCAAGCCGCCACGCCGTGTCAACAACGCTCATGATCACTACAGCTAGCCGGTGGCGTAGAGGTGCGGGCGCTGCGGTATCAGCGTGCGAGTCAGGACAAGAAGGAACAGGGCAAGAGTGTCCACGACCAGGGTGTGCTCAACCTGGCGGAGATCACGAAGCGGTCCTGGACGGACGCGGGGTCGTTCACGGACAACCACCGCTCGGCGAGCCGGCGCGCCACGAAGGAGCGGGAGCAGTTCGAGTTGTTGATCGAGCAGATCCTCGCCGGCAAGGGTGACGTGCTGGTGGTCTGGGAGATCTCCCGCAAAGAACGTGACCTCGCGGTGTTCGTGAAGATCCGGGACATGTGCCACGAGGTCGGTCTCAACTTCTGGCTGGTCGGCGGGGTGCTGTACGACCTGCGGGACAAGAACGACCGGATGATGCTCGGCTTCCAGGCCGTACAGGCGGAGTGGATGGCTGACTCGATCCGCGACAACGTGCTGCGCGGCATCGTCGGCGCTGCCGAAGCCGGGCGTCCGCACGGGAAGGTCACCTACGGGTACCGGCGGATCTACGACCAGCGCACCAGAGCACTCCTGCGGCAGGAGCCGGACACCGAGATCCGCACCGCTGTGGCGGCGGACGGGACGGTGACGGAGTATTCGCACGCGCAGGTGGTGCGGGAAAACTTCCGCAAGATTGCCGAAGGTATGCCCCTCACGGTCCGCGAGGCCGAACTGAACCGCCTCGGCATCCCCGCGTCGCAGGGTGGGATGTGGCGACGCGGGATCCTGCGCAAGCAGGTGATGAACCCGGCGTACATCGGCAAGCGGGTGCTGCGCGGGGAGATTGTTGGCGACGGGATCTGGCCTGCGCTTGTCAATGAAGAGACGTACTGGTCGGTGGTGCGGATGCTCGGCGATCCGTCGCGCACCACGACCCGCGCTGGGAGAGCGGTGCATCTGCTGTCGTACATGGTGCGCTGCGGCGTGTGCGACGGGCCGTTGTCATCGCAGCGCCTGAACCGGCACGGCTGGGAGGGGCAGGTGTACTCCTGCCTGCACAAGCGGTGCACCGCAGTGAAAGCCGAGTTCCTCGACGAGTACGTGCAGCGCACCGTGGTGGCGTGGCTGTCCCGCCCCGACGTCTACGACATTCTCACCGCCGCCAGCGCCACCGACGAGGAGGTCGCCCACGCCCGCGCCGAAGCGCAACGGTTGCGCGGGGAACTGGAGGATTGGCGCAAGCTCGGGGAGCAGGGCGAGGTCACCGCGATCGCCTACGCCCGCGCAGAGAAGGGCCTGACGGCGCAGATCGCTGAGCACGAACAGCGCGCCGCCGACGCCGGCATTCCTGCTGTGCTGCGCGGACGCATCGGGGACCAGGCTGTGGCGGCGTGGCAGGAACTCGGTGACGACGTCGCGGTTAAGCGGGAGATCATCCGACTCGTCGCTGACATCAAGCTCCTGCGCGCTGGGTTCAAGGGCGAACGCCGCACCTTCGGCCGCCACCGCCTCGACTGGCGGTGGAAGTTCGGCCCGCAGGATCAGCAGGCGGCCTGAATTCGGGGGATTCTGAGTCAGGAGCCGCGAAGACGACTTGACCTGTGGGAAAAGTCGAGCGTCGATGGTGTCCGCCGCCCGCCCATGGGACGGGCGGCGTCATCCGTCGACGGAAGGTGTTCAGGCTGTGCCGCGCGAACGACTCAGCACCCTGGCCGTGCTGCCCGACGATGCCACCGATCCGCTGTTGTGGCGGCTCGCCTTCGACGTCGCCTCCGCACATCAGCCCGACGAGCGCGGCGACTGCCGCAACCTGCAGTGCCAAGGGCAGCGCGGCATGTGCGCCGCCGCTCGCGCCGCCCGCCGTGCGATGAGCATGGCGCGGACACTGCGGACTACCGCGCCGCACCCGCCACCTGCTCAGGGCTGCGCTGCCGTGGACGACCCACCTAAGCGCAGCTTCGTCGGCTGGTTTACCGCGCGCTCGCCGATCGAGGCGACACACCCCGCCAGCCGTTCGGAGACGCTGCCACGTTGGCCGCATCCGAGACGCGCGGCGGCGTGACCTGATCCGGCTGTCGCAAGCTAGCGATGTGGCCGTTTACTTCAGGTGACCGAGCAGATCAGCAGTGTCAATCCTCCCTGCGGCGGTCAGCGCTATAGCGATGAAGGTCGCCGCCATTCCCGCGACGGCGGCCAGGACGGCAGCGGTTCGCTGCGCGCTATCGGTGAGCCTTGTCAATGCCACCGCGAGGCGCCCGGGGGGCTTGAACAACGTCTCTGCTGTCGGGGCCCCGCCCTCGTCGAACGCCTGAACCCTGGAGGCGAGTTTGCGCAGTGACGATGTCCCTTCCGGTTCGACCAGCAGGTCCAGCACC
Organism: Micromonospora tarensis; assembly: GCF_016803395.1. GTDB lineage: Bacteria > Actinomycetota > Actinomycetes > Mycobacteriales > Micromonosporaceae > Micromonospora > Micromonospora tarensis. The sequence continues at coordinate 2,422 of NZ_JAEVHL010000032.1, forward strand.
ATGCGCAGCGTTTCTTGCAGGTCGAGGGGAAGCGTCGGGTCGCACGACTGTGGGCTTTGCAGATGTCGTCGGATCGACGCGCTAGTCGCTCGCAATACGGTCGCTGCGGGGTGAGGGGCGAACCCTCGCGGTTGCCGACGATCCCACAACCCGGCGGTCTGATCGAGCAGCACGGCGATATCGACCAGACCGCTGCGGTGGACGTCGGCAACCGGCCGGAGTGGTTCAGGCATTTCCAGCGAGTCGGCGCGCTCTTCTATGACAGGCGGGGCCAACAACTGGCAGATCTCTACCGACAACTCCCACCCGGCCAAGCGACGGCGCAGGAAGGATGCCGCAATGTGAGCAGGCACCAGCATCGGTGTTACCGCCAGGAAGAGCACGATGAGGCCGAGCAGAGGGGGCAGTGCGGAGTCGGCGTCCGATGACGGCGTTGAAGCACTTGACGGCGTTGTAGCACTGTCCAGGTCGGGTATTACCGCGACCAGGACAAGGACGGGATACATCGCGGCGAGCATCTCGACCGTATGGGCCATCGTGAACCAGAACGCGTTGGCGGCGAGCCGGTCACGACCCCTGCTGGACAGATCGTCCGGAAAACGCAGGCCCGGAAGCTTCCCGCGCGGCTTGCCGGGCTGAGCGATGTAGCGCAGCCCGTTGAGGAAGATGCGTATCGCCACCAGAACGCCGAGGATGCCCGTGAGGCGACCCACTCTGTCGATCGCCTCCGCGAACTCGCCACCCGCGATGGCCCCTGGCACCAAGAGTAGGACGACGTAGGGAAGACTCACCGGCACCAGGAAGCCAACGATCGGGACCAGCAGCATCAGCGGCACCCGACGCCACGACTCGCGGGCGATCAGCCGGCCGATAATTCCGGGCCCGGCAGCCGACCGAATCAGCTCCCATGCACCTCTGCGCAGCCCTCGCCGTCGGATGGGCTCAAACGACGTGGACGAGACGCATCTCCACTGCACCGCCCAGAGCATCGAGCTGCCGAACGCGGCTGCCGCAACGATCCAGCCGACCATCAGGGCGATGATGCAGACGAGCAAGAGGGCCGCGATCACAATCACATCGACCGTCATACCAGTCACGGCCAAACGTGCCGGCCGTCCAGCTCGATATTCGGCGGTGTCGGATCTATCGAACCTGCGTTCGAACCAATACTCTTCGCAGTGTGAGGATGAGCCATGGGTGACCGCAGTGCCATCGAGTGGACGGAGGCGACCTGGAACCCTACGACGGGCTGCGATCGCGTGAGCCGCGGATGCGACAACTGTTACGCGTTGACGCTGGCCAAACGGCTCAAGGCGATGGGACAGCCGCGGTATCAGCGAGATGGAAACCCGCAGACAAGTGGGCCAGGGTTCGGGTTGACGCTGCACCCGGACAGCCTTGAGCTGCCACTGACCTGGAAGCGTCCTCGGCTCGTCTTCGTCAACTCGATGAGTGATCTGTTCCACGCCCAAGTGCCGGCGAGTTTCGTCCGCCAGGTCTTCGAGGTCATCGCGGCGACCCCGCAGCATACGTATCAGGTATTGACCAAACGAGCACGCCGCCTACGCCGGGTGGCTCCATCTCTGACCTGGCCGTCCAACTTGTGGATGGGCGTGTCCGTAGAGGACGTCAGCACTGTCCACCGCATCGATGATCTGCGGGCCGTGTCGGCGGCGTTGCGATTCCTGTCGTGCGAGCCGTTGCTGGGCCCGCTCCCGAGCTTGAAGCTAGATGGCATCGGCTGGGTGATCGCAGGCGGCGAGAGCGGTGCCAACGCCCGACAGATGAATCCAGCCTGGGCCGTAGACCTGCGTGATCAGTGCACGCGCGCTGAGGTGCCCTTCTTCTTCAAGCAGTGGGGCGGACGGACGCCCAAGGCTGGAGGCCGCATCTTGAATGGCCGGACCTGGGACGACATGCCCCTCAGCCTAACCACCTGCTGACAACCACCCGGCCCGCATTGGCGATTGGCGGGTGCAAACCAACAGCCCCTCGGACTACTCGGCCTTCACGCGGTGTCACTCACGGACAGTATCGCTTTACGCGCGTCACAATGAGAGACTGTCTCGCAACCTGCTGTGATGGGATGAGGAGGCTGGATGCCGGTCGACGGTCCGGTGCCATGGCCCTGTGCGGAACACACGGGCGCCAAGCACGACATCTACCGCCACTACCTCGGGAAATGGTTCCCCATCCTGCTTGCCTACTCCAACGCCTACCCCTCGGTCACCTACGCAGAGGGATTCGCCGGACCTGGCATCTACAGCGGTGGACAACCCGGATCGCCTGTCATCGCGATCCGCGCCCTCGTCGAGAACGTCCCCCCGACCAAGGGCATCGCCCGATTCGTCTTCATCGACGACGATCAGCGTTGTGTAGACATGCTACGGGAGACCCTTCAACAAGCGTTTCCCGACCGGCCACGGTCTACAGTCGCCATGCCTGTGACGATGGGCAAAGGCACCTGCGCCGACGACCTCGAAGCCGCTCTCGACCGCATAGGTGCCTGGGGCCAGCCGATCTTCGCGAACTTGGACTCCTGGGGCAACGCACCCGTGCCATTCAGGCTGCTGAAGCGCCTCGCCGCGAACGTGTCCACCGAGGTCATCGTCACACTGTTGCCGCAGCACTTCGTGCGCTTCGTCAGCAATCTTGGCGAGGCAGGTGACGACGTTTTCGGCGGCGACCCGCGCTGGCGCGAGGTCGTGAACCTCCCGCCAGCGGCAAAGAGTCGACACATCCTTACCTGCTACCGGCAGGCCCTGCAGGCGGCGGGCTTTCCCTACCTTCTGGACTTCGAACTGATCCCTCGCAACGGCCAACCCCTGTACCTCGTCTTCGGCACCGGGCACCCACTTGGCGTGCAGAAGATGAAAGCCAGCCTCTGGGAGGTCGACCGCGCCCAGGGCGTCGGCTTCCGCGACCCCCGCGACGAACAAGCGGAGACGCTGTTTGCCATAGATGAACCGCTTCTCGGACCGCTGACACGACTACTGCAACACAGGCTGCGCGACAGCGAGCCGGCCCGCGTAGAGGACCTGCGCGACTTCGCCCTCCTGGAAACGGTGTACCGGCCAGAACACGTCATCATGGCACTCAAGCCGCTCGTTGACGCCGGCGCTGTGAAGATTGAGGGCGGCGGCCGGCTACAGAGGTCATCCTTCGTTTCGCTGGCTAACGCGCGAACTCCTTAAGAAACGACGGCCGGGCCGCCGCTGCGCACCACATCCTCGCGGCTCGTGGTCTGCTGGTCGCGGCAGTGCACGCCGTCGGGCTCGCGTTCGCGCTCGCCTGGAACGGGTGCTGTTCTTCCCGTTCGGCGTCCTTACCGCGGCATACGTGGTTCGGCCGCCCAGACGTCCCAAGCGCCGATCTCTGCGTACTCCAGCTGGATGTCGTAGTGCTCGCCCCGGCGCAACGGATACCGGCCGTCGGGGGCCATGTCCTGGTCATGCAGTCGACCGGTGATGACGCTGTGGCACGGCAGTCTAAAGTCGCAGACGAGTGAGCCATCTTCATCTGAGGCGTCGTTCGCGACGATCGCGGCCATCCGCATCGGCGCGGGCACCACCCCGTTCCCGCAGGTTGGACAGGTCGTGGAGTACACCTGTCGAGCCTGCTCGCACGCGATGCTGAAGGCAACGTCCTGGAAGTACTCGCGGCCGGCGGGCGTGCGCCTGCCGATCTTGGCGAGGATCGTGATCAGTTGCTGTTCCGCCCAGTGGGCGCCCGCCCATTCGCCCGAAAACCAGCGACGTTCGATGGTGAGACCGTAGCGACCGCAGTCTCGCTCGTGGCGCACGTTGCGCGTCCGGGGGTCGGCCGTGCGGCCCACCTTGATGACTCCGTTGTTGAACTGCAGGACGTAGAGGTGTTCCTTGCCCGATTCCATCGATGTAGACCGACTTCTTGCCACGGCTGCGGAGTGTAGCGGCTGCCCCTGACAGCAGCCGGCAGGGTTTACCCGATGGTCTTCACAATCTGCGCAACGGCGTTCGCGATCCGTCGTACCACCGTCGCGACAAGGGCGGCTCGCTAGCCTCGCACTGGCCATTTACGTGCCGAGATGGGCGCCCCAGCAAGCGGACCCCGTGGCCTGATTTTTGCAGACGATCCGGGGTGGACGGACGAGGACTGGGGCAGACGCGGGCAACATTTATAGCACTCTGTCGCACCAGCGGCAATGCTTGTTACCGATTCGTTACAAAATATTGATTGACTCCATCGGGTTTTTGAGGCTTAATGGAGGGACATTCCCGCAGCGCCGGCTGGCGCGGTCGGCCACAGACGTAGCGGGCAGGCACCCCCTGAGGGGGTGCCTGCCGTTGCTGGTGCTGACGCTGCGGGGTATGCCGAGTGTTGGGAGGACCCCCATGAAGGATCGTCTGTCGGCGAGTTGAGCCGTCGCACCACCTGATCGCGTGTGCGCTGTTGGTGGTGAGCCCTCACCCCTTTTGGCTCGGCTTGGCCGTCTGCCCTGTTTCCATGCTGTTGACCGTCGCCTGCTGTGCAGGTCACGGCGACGCCTGCTGCCGTGGTGCCTGCCCCTGCCCGGGGTTCGGCGTGTTCGTTGACTCGACCACAGTGACTCTTTCCGTTCCCCGCCCCGCGAGGGGTCCGCCCGGCCGGGCGTTACCCGGCAGGGACGCGCATGCCCGTACCCGCCGAGCATGCGAGACCCGGGCGATCCCCTTCCGCCGCGCCTGAAACCCACAAACTCAGCTTGGAGAAGATCGTGACTTCACTCGACATCATCCCTTCGGGCGCGGCCTTCGCGCCCGCCCTTCCGGTCCGCACCAGAGCGATAACGCCACTTGAGGCGTTGCCCGGATCGGCCAACGGCAGGTGGTGGGCCTTTGGCGACACGTAAACAGCGGCACCCTGACTCACCCGAGGCGGTGGAGTCGGGGCAGAAGCGGCTAGAGAACCGAGCCCAGGTGACGATCATGCTGCTGATCGGCGGAGCGGCCGGCGCGGCGTCCTTCACCCACGTGCATGACGTCGCCGCCGCACACGGCCTCTCACCGCACCGTCACGCCGAACCCGGTGTGCCCGGCGGTGTCGGAGTCAGTGTGGATCTCCGTTCTACCGTCCGTCTTGATCCTGACCCCCAACCTGACCCCCTATACCCGCTCACAGCCCAGGTCAGTGCCGCTCTCAGCGGCGCGAGACCGCTCCAGACAGACCCTCCAGTCTCGGGTCTCTCCCCAGGGGCTTGTGCCCATGGGTAAACACCTACCGACCGCGGACCCGCTGCTGCGCCTGCAGGCCAGCGTCACAGCCCGTGACGACCAGCTCCTGGGCTGGCTCTACGACCACGGCGTCCTCACCACCGACCAGATCGCCGCCGCCCTGTTCCCATCCCTGGACTTCACCCAACGCCGCCTACGCCGCCTCACGGCGCTGCGGGCGTTAGACCGGTTCCGACCCAACAAGGCCGACGGCGGCTCCCACCCATACCACTACGTCCTGGACCAACTCGGCTACGACCACGTCCACGCCCAACGCGGACTGCCACGAGGCCGCCGGGACCAGGCCCGCCGCCGCAAGCAATCGCTGACCAGCCGGCCGGACCTGCCGCACCTGCTCGGCGGCAACCAGGTCTTCATCGACCTCGCCGCCCACGCCCGCACCCACCCCGACGGCGACCTGGTCCGCTGGGAGCCCGCGTCGGCCTATCACGAACCCGGCACCCTCTACCGCGAAGGCGCCAACCCGAACATCATCCTCGCCGGAGCGACCGGCTTTCCCCGCCCGGACGGCGCCGGGGTGTGGACCGAGCAAGGACGGTCCGTGCCGTTCTTCCTCGAGTACGACACCGGAGGCGAACACCTGCAGATCCTCATCGACAAGGTCATCAAGTACGAGCGGCTGTACAGGATGAGCACCTGGGCATGGCCGGTGCTCTTCCACGTCCCCTCCGCACGGAGGGAGGCGAACCTGCGCCACCGCCTCGCCGCCATTCCCGACCTGGCCATGCTCCTCGCCACCACCACCGCCGAACTGCGCATCGCGCTCGCGGCCAGCCCCGCTCACCAGGTCTGGCAACTCGCCGGCCGCGCCGGTCGTCACCGCCTCATCGACCTGCCCTACATCGACGCCGACCACGACGACGAATACCCCACCCACGACCAGCCCGCCCCGGATGAGCGGCCAGCCTGATGAGCGGAAGCGGGACACGTGGCGTGTGTGGCGGCCCGAAGGCCGCACACGCCACCGAACATCGCCCGCACGCGCAAACTCCCCGCCGGGGCGGTGCCGTCGCCCACCGTGAGGGCATGCACCGAGGCGACCGGAGCGGACTGCGCGCGAGTCGGACGGGAGCTGTCAGGGTCTGTCAGCCGCGCCGTGCGGCGATAGCGCTCGCACTCACACCAGCGGCCCGCCGCTGTGAGTCGCGGTGAGTGGCGAACGTCTTCACTTCCGTGGCCACCAGAGGTACCGTCCGCAGCCCTTCACGCACGTCGAGCCGCGGCCGACTCCGGCCGACGGAGTCCGGTGATCGATTCCCAGCGAGTCCTACAGCCAAACGAAGGAGATGCCCATGGCCCCACACGTTGACCTCACGCCACGAGCCGTCCTGGGAGGGACATGGCCACACGCCGTGACCAGAGATCACGTGCGAACACACCCCACCCGTCGCCGCCGACCCCGCCCACGCGGACAGCCGACGGCGAGGCCCCGACCGCGAACCCCGACTCCGAACCTGCCGTTCTCCCGGGGACGCTGTCGATGGCCCGCTACCTGACCGATCCCGACACCGAAACCGAGATCCAAGCCCTGGCCGCCGAAGCCGGCCTTCCCACCGTTGACCAAGCCGCCACACTCGCCCGCCTGCTGCGCCTGCACCAACCCGCACCGCCACGCGCCGCGTGAGCTGCGCCCGCCCCCGTAGGGGCGGGCGCAGCTCGCTTCACCCCGAACGCTGGTCCCGTCCACATCGCGCGGCAGAGGGCGACCCCCCGCGTCGCGGCCACACCACTTTGCGAGTCCTGGACGCCCCACGCCGACGCGGGAACGCCTACCACCTGTCGCCCAAGCTGCGTGACCAGAAGACCGCGCCGAAGCAAGTCTTCGGCCAGCCCCGCCCCGGCTGCAACAAAGTCAACCTCCATACTGCCAGCGGCGACCAGCTAGCGCGGCAGGCGTTGGATACCGGCCTCAGGATCCAAGATCGATGGTCGCGTACGGCTCCCACACGTACATCCCCTCGTCGCGATTGAGAACGATGAGCTGGCACGAGTTGATCATTGCGTGCGCGCTGAGGTTCGGAGCGGAGGAGAGAGCCTCGATGAGCGGTGCCGCAGGGCCGTCGGTGTTGGTGTAGGCCAGGCTGAGGTGAGGGTTGTAAGGCTCGGCCGGCTCGGGTACTCGATCCTGTCCCCAGACGTCCGCGATGGCGGCGCGGATGGCGGCGCGTAGCTGCCGCACAGGCTCGACCGGGTCGACGGCGATCTGGATGGACTCGGGATCGATGTGGGGGGTGCCGATGGTGAGCTTGAAGGGTGCCAGACGCGCGCAGCGGTTCTTGGCGGCAGCCACGATGGCGTCGACGTCGTCGATAGCGACGTCTTGAACGAAGCCGATGCCCTGCATGGTGAGGTGCAGCCATTGGTTCGGGATGACATCAAGGCTGGGCTGCGAGGACAGCAGGGACCGGTACTGGTCGGCGAGTTCTTCGACCTCGGGTTGTCCGTCGAAGGTGATGTGCCAGGTGTAGAAGCGGGAGCCGATTCCCCAACCGGGTCGCCAGTACCAGTGGTTGCGGACGTCGGTGGCGTGCGGGACTGCCATGGGTTCTCCAGGTATCACGGAAGTTGGCGGGCGGCGCCGGTGGCGCAGAACTCGGTGATGGCTGCTTGGACACTGCGGGCCTCGATGCTCGTGCGCAGCGACGGGTCGCCGGCGAGACTTCGGCCGACGCCGCGCAGGCGGTGCACCAGCGGGTCGAGTCGCTGTTCGGGTGGCAGAGCGAGCACCGGAGACAGGACCGACACCGCGCCGTCGAGGCTGCCGGCTTTGAGGTGCGCTGCGGCGGCCCAGATGCGGATTTGCGCCAGTGTGCCGTACGCGACCGAGGGATCTGCGGCGGCTTCCGTGAGGGCGTGCTGGGCGTGCTCGATGGCGTTGGCGGCATCGCCGATGCGAAGCAGCACTGCACCGGCGTAGTTGTGTTGGCGCACCGTGCCGCAAGCTAGGAGGCCACCTACCGGGTCGCGGCTGGCATGTTGGCGGGCCTCCTCAGCCCGTTGCAGTGCCGCTCGGGCCGGCTCGGCAGCGCCGATCTCCGCCCACGCGTCGGCTTCCTGGCAAGCCAGCATGATCGCCGCGCTTCCCTCGGCGGCGTGGCCGTAGCCGCGTACGGCGGCGTTGGCCGCGTCCTCGAACCGCTGCTCCCACAGGTGAATCTTGCTGATTGTCGACAGGACCCAGGCGCGGAGCGTGTTGTCGCGGACGGTTTCAGCGCACATCCAGGCGGTGCGGGCCTGGGACTCGGCGGCGGCTGGGTGACCGAGGTCGCCAGCCATCCAGGCGAGCAATGTGCACAGGTAACCGGCCCAGGTGTAGAGCTCCCGAGTCTGGTCGGGATCCTGACGCCCGGTCTGCAAGAGGCGAAACACGCGATCCGCCAGGAGACCGGCTCGGGCGTAGACGATAACGGGTGGCTCATTCAGATAGTCGACAGCGATTCTGCGGGTGGAGGCGGCGACATCGTCAAGGGTGAAGGGCCCGACGTTGGAGGCTTGAGCCCATTCTCCGAAGCTGGCCGTACGTTCTGACACCGCTATCACCAATTCCGTCTCGTCCTGCAGAGCGCCGAGGTCCCACCGCAGAGGCTCAGTCATCGCGCCACGTGGTGCTGGGGCTGCGACGGATCGATTGGGCATCGGGGCGGCGTTCCGGCCGCTCAGAACCTCTCGGTCCGCGTCCGGCATAGCGGCCAAGTCGTCGAGGTCGACCAGACAGCTCGGTTCGGTCCCGAAGACATAAGCCAGGGCGTTCAAGGCGGCCAAGGTGGGTCGACGACCGCCGAAGGGCCACCGCTCGTAATCGCTGATCCGTGCCCCGGTGAACGTCGCCGAACCGGTTCCATTGGTGTTCAGCTTCTCTGCCACCGCGTCCTGGGTCCAACCGTGAGCCTGTCGAAAGGCATCCCGAGGACGCAGTCCAAAGCGTCGCTGGAACTCGGCCGCGATGGCGGTTGGCGTCGCGCCGAATCCGGCCAGTGTCTGGCGGACGTGATCGCGCTGTGCCTTGGTGCCAGTCGTCCTCGCCATCGTCGGACACCTCCTCCGTGTGGCCTCCCGTCGCACGGTATCGCCGCTCTGGCCAGGTCCGGTACGGGTCCTGGCGAGGCCAACGGCCCTCGGCTGGGTAAATCCACCTCAGTTGATCAATATTCTTGCAGGTCACAGGCGCGGCCGGGTGGGGGAAATTCTCGCCACTCGTGGGGATCCATCCGCATGGATGCGCTTGGCAAGCTTGCCGCACCGGATCACCGTCGGTCCGGACGTAGCCACCACCGGTGACTACATCAAGTCGCTGCCAAGCACCGTCAATCGGAGCGCCGCTGCCGTCAGGTTTCTCTCGGCCACCCGGCAGACGTCTCCCTGCTCGTGCTTCTCACCCTCGTGAGGATCCTCATGACAACTTCGAATGATCTGACCCGCTACGGCTATCGACAGGAACTCAGCCGCCAGCTCCGATCGCGGGACCTGGTGGCGTACGGACTGGTGTACATGGTGCCGATCGCGCCGATGGCGATCTTCGGCAGCGTCTACGCCGGCTCCGGCGGCATGGTCGCTCTTGCGTACGCCGTCGGTGTGGTGGCGTTGGTGTTCACCGCCTTCTCCTACGCACAGATGGTGAAAGCGTTCCCGATGTCGGGCAGCGTCTACAACTATGCCGGCCGGGGCATCAGCCCACCGCTCGGCTTCCTCGCCGGCTGGGTGATCCTCCTCGACTACGTGCTCGTGCCGGGGCTGCTGTACCTGGTGGCGTCGGTGGCGATGCACTCCACCGTGCCGGCGGTGCCGGTATGGCTATGGCTGCTCGGGTTCGTCGCGGTCAACACGATTATCAACTCGGTCGGGATCCGGCTGACCGCGATGGTGACCCGGGTGATGCTGGTCGGCGAGTTGATCGTCCTGGCGGTCTTCCTCGCTGTCGCCGGCTGGGCTCTTGCCTCCGGCAAAGGCCGGTTCAGCTGGGACGCCTTCTACAACTCCGACACCTTTACCTGGTCCCTCGTCGCGGGGGCGGTGTCGATCGCGGTGCTGTCGTTCCTCGGCTTCGACGGCATCAGCATGCTGGCCGAGGAGGCCAAGGGCGGGTCCCGGCAGGTGGGTCGTGCGATGGCCGGCGTCCTGATCCTGGCCGGGGTGCTGTTCATCGCGCAGACCTGGCTCGCGGCGATGCTCGTCACCGCCCCCGACGCGCTGCTAGCTGAGGGCGATGTGAACGGCACTGCCTTCTACGACGCCGCCGCGGTAGCCGGCGGAGGGTGGCTGGCCACCTTGTGCGCTGTTGCGACGGCGATCGCGTGGGGGTTGCCGAACTCGATGGTCGCTCAGGTCGCCACGTCCAGGCTGTTGTACGCGATGGCCCGCGACCGACAACTCCCGGCCTTTCTGGCGAAGGTGTCGGTGCGCCGCAGCGTGCCGATCAACGCCACTCTGCTGACCGGCGCCGTGTCCCTCGCCCTCGGCCTGTACCTGGCGACCCGGGCGGACGGGATCACGCTGCTGTCGTCATTGATCAACTTCGGGGCGATGGTCGCTTTCCTCGTCCTGCACGTCTCCGTGGTCGTGCACCATCTGATCCGCCAGCGCAGCGGCAACTGGTGGGCGCACCTGGTCATGCCCGGCATCGGGTTCGCCATCTTGGCGTACGTGGTGGTGAACGCCAACATCGCCGCCCAGCGTCTCGGCTTGGCCTGGCTCGCCCTCGGCGTGCTGGTCCTCGCAGGCCTCTACCTGACCGGTCGGCGGCCCGTGCTGTCCGGCATGGCAGCCACTGAGGCCGCCGGGCGCGACATGGCGCGGGTGTGATCGCGATGGACCAGTTCACCTACCGGCCCGCCCGCGACGAGCTGGCCTACACCTTCGGCGGGCGTCTCCCGGTCGCGCACGTCCGCTCCGGGGACATCCTGCGGGTGCACACCGAGGACTGCTTCGGTGGCCTCGTACGGGGACCTGCGGACCTGCCATCGCAGGTGTGCCGCATGCCGTACCTGAACCCGGTGTCGGGGCCGTTCTTCGTCGAGGACGCCGAACCCGGCGACACCCTCGCCGTGCACATCGCCTCCATCGTCCCCGCGAGGGACTGGGGAGTGTCGGCGACGTTCCCCTACTTCGGGGCGCTGACCTCGACTTCGCACACGGCCACCCTGCAACCGCCGCTGGATGAGCGGGTGTGGGTGTACGACATCGACCGTGCTGCAGGGGTGGTCCGCTATCACGCCACCGAGAGCGAGCACACTGTCGACCTGCCGCTGGATCCAATGATCGGCACCATCGGCGTGGCCCCAGGTGGCATGGAGTCCAGGTCCACGATCGTCCCCGACCACTACGGCGGGAACCTCGACACCCCCGAACTCCGTGCCGGCACCACCCTGTACCTCGGGGTCAACGTGCACGGCGCGATGCTGGCCCTCGGCGACGGACACGCCCGACAGGGCCAGGGAGAGGCGTGCGGCGTCGGCGTGGAGATCGCCACCATGACGACCCTGGCGGTCGAGGTCATCAAAGGTGCCGACACCGCCTGGCCACGCCTGGAAACGGACACAGCGATCATGTCGGTCGGGTGCGCGAGGCCCCTGGAGGACGCCTACCGCATCGCCCACCAGGACCTCACCGCCTGGACCGTCGACCTGTGCGGCCTACAGACCCTGGACGCCTACCAACTCATCTCCCAAGCCGGGCGGGCACCCATCGGCAACGTCTGCGACCCCAACTACACCGTCCTCGCCGCCGTCGACAAAGCCCTGATCCCGCAATCGCTGCCCGCCTACCGCGACGCACACGCCCGGCTGCGGAACCTTGCCGGCGGTCGGGAGTAGGGACATCTGATGACCGCCTCGATACCCCAACTGCCGCTGCGGGATGAGCTGTTCCTACTCGGACACCACGACGACACCGGCCAACCCCACCTCCACCGCCAAGCGCTGGCCCTGGGCATGGCCGGCGGCGTTCTGATCGACCTATTCCTCGCCGGGCGTATCACCCTCGATTCCTACGCCGACCGCCCGGCTGCGGACCGGTGGCTACGCCTCAACTCCGAGCAGCCGGTCGGCGACCTGATCGCCGACACCGCCCTCGCCGCGATCCACTACTCGCGCGCCACCCCGACCATGAAGGCGTTCCTGCGCAGCTTCGCCGACGACCTGTACGAGCGCACCCGCGCCGGACTCGTCGCCGCCGGGATCCTGCACCACACCGCCCGCCGCCGCCTCGGCGGCCTGGTCCGTGCCGACGCCTACCTCGCCACCGACACCAAATGGGCCGTCGTCGCCCGCTCCCGCCTGCGCTACCTCGCCGCCGGCCGCGAACCTCCCGACAACCACACCGCCGCCCTCGCCGGACTCGTCGCCGTCCTCGGCCTGGCCGACCACCTCTACCTCGACGACGACACCAACACCGTGACCGCGCACCTGAGGACCGTCGCCGCCCAACACCACCGACCCATCCGGGAAATCACCGCCGCCGTCGACGCAGCAGTCGGTGACCTCGCCACCGCCACCTACCGATGACCGCCGAGGAGACAACACCACCGTGGACCCCAGCCTTCGTATCCGTGCCGCCCGCTGGCCAGACAGGCAGTCCGTCGCCGCACTGATCGCCGACGCCCTACACCCCAGCCCGCTCGCCGCCTGGCTGGTGCCGGACCCGGCGCAGCGCCGCCAAGTGCTGACCGACGTCCTGGCGGTATGGGTAGAGCACGCGATGTTCTTCGGCGATGTACACCTCGCCGACGACCTCACCGCCGCCATCGTCGGTTTTCACCGCTACCGGCCGATCCCGCCGCCGGCCAACTACACGACCCGCCTCGTGAAGGCCGCCGGATCACATGCTGACCGCTTCATCGCCCTTGAGGGCCTACTCGCGCAGCAGCAGCCCACCGAGCCGCACTACCACTTGGCGTTCCTCGCCACATCTCCAACCCATCAGCAGACCGGTCGCGGCGGTGCCCTGCTGGCTCACCACCGCGCCCGCCTCGACCGCATCGGCCTGCCGTCCTGGACCGCCGTCACCGCAGACGCGGAGCACCTGCTCACCCGCCACGGGTACACGCCCCGCCCGCCCCTCACCGTGCCGGACGGGCCGAGCCTGCGCCCCATGCGCCGGAACCTTCACCAAGCCAGCAGCCCGACGCCGATCAATCCCAAGCGACCGGTGGGCAACCGCTGGCAAGACCAGCACGCCTAACCCGTCCACCCCTCAACGGACAGAGGCTCAACCATGTCCCTCCATTCCGTCGGCGACTTACCAAGCGCCCCTGACCAACAGTATTGTCCAATGCTGCCCGGCTCAGACCTGATCATCAGTACGTTCGATGGCCGCCCAGAGGTTCCGCCAAAGGTTTGGGCTGTACCCCTTCATGTGGCATCCCGGCTCGCCTCGCACCATCGCGAACAATGGGCGGCGGAGACGATCTCCCGCGACCCATCCGCTGACGATCACGCAGTGGCTGACGCCAAGAGGTCGATCGACCGCCTCAACGCCACCCGCGTCGCTCTCATTGGTGAGGTCGACTCATGGGTCGAGCAGGTGATCCAGCCTCCGCGCGGGGCACCGTTGCACACCGAGACGATCGGCTCCGTGATTGACCGCCTGGCCATCGCCTGGGTTCGGTGGAGGAGATTCTCGGAGACCGCCCACCTGGGCCTGCGCGACGTCGATCCTCCGCTGGCGCTCCAGCAGTTCACCGAACTCACCGAGGCCTTCGACACCCTTGTGCTCGACATCCATGGAGGTCGCCGCCGAGTTCCTCACTGGCGCACGCTGAAGAGCTATCGGGAGCCGCGATGAGGATCGCCGTCACCCTCAACGGCGCCGACAACGTCGGCAAAACCACGAACGCCCGTTGGTTGGCCTCGGCGCTGCCGGACGTCGAGTTCACCGGGACAGTCGATCGGTGGGACCGGCGATGGGCCGAGGTGTCCCGACGAGACTTCAGTCAGTGGTGGTTCGTCGACAGCACCACCGACGAACACATCGACCTCGTGTTCAGCTCCCACGCCGCGCGGAGCGCCGGTGGTGGTCCCTTGGCGTTGGAGGACCGCGGGTGGCCGATGCTTGTGGCGACCTGCGCCGCGACAGCGGCCGTCAAGGATGGCATCTCCACCGCCGAGGCGCTCGCGCTAGTCGAGACCACAGCACGTCGCTACGCCCCTACGCCGCGCCGCGAGCTGCACCTGCTGCTGCGCCACAGCGACCAGGCGGTAGCCGAGGCGCACCACGCCGTGTCGCGTGAGCCTGTGCCTGCCACCGAGCGTTACGTCGAGTATCAGCGGCGGCTGGCCGAGGCGATCGATCTTCAAGTCGATGCCGAAAAGTACCAGGCCATCGTGGTGCGCGGGGACCGTCCGCTCCTGGATGTGCAGCGTGAGATCCGCGAGGCCGTGGCGCAACTCGACGTGCCCGTCGCCCCGCTTCCGCCGGACCGGATCGAGCACCTATGGGTGCTCGCTGGTATGTCCGAGAGCGGCAAGAGCACTGTCGGCGAGTTGCTCCGCACGGAGCACACGGCCACCCGCCTGAAGATCGGCTACCTCATGCAGCTAGCCGCTGAACGGCACGGAGCGGCCGATCCGTATCGCGATTGGAACGAGGTCATCCAGGCGCAGATGCTCTCGGAAGAGATCCTGCGATTCGCCGCACTGAACCCGGGCTCACACCGGATCAGCCTGGAGAGCGCCCACCGCTTCGACGCCACCGCACACCTCCGCAGGATCTGGGGCCAGCGCTGCGAGATCCTGTTCCTCCGCCTTCCGGACCGGCTTCGCGCGCAGCGCGCCACCGAGACCATGGAGTCGCTCTCCGCCCGCGACGCGATCAAGCAAAGCCGGGGCGGAGACCGGATCGCGTTGATCGCCGACACGGTCATCGACAACGGTCGCAGCCTGGCCGCGCTGAAGAGGGTGGTCACGGAAGTTGTTCACCGCAGGTCCGGGACCAAGGTTCCGCCGCACGCTGACACGGCCATCCCTGAGTCCCTGCAACCGGTACTCGCGGACTGCGTCGCCAGACTGACCGATTCTGAGACCGCGCTCGTCGCCGCCACCGGGAGCCTCGCCCATCAGGGCTGGCAATCGGGATGGAGCGACATTGACCTCCTTGTCGTACGCGACACGCTGCCATTGCACTGGCTCCAGACCAGGCGTGTACCCCAGAGCGGACCGGCGGGGGAGAAGATCGCGCTGTCGTCGTTCACCACCCGGGAGATGCTCACCGGGTCGGTCCCACCCCGAGTACTGCACGCGGTGCGGCAGATAGCCCACGACGGCTGCGGCGTGCTCTACCGCCGAAGTGACCTCGTACTCAACGCCTTCGACGCACCAACCGACGACCGCGCCTCACGCGGTGAACTGCCGCTCGTGGCGATGGTACTGCGGCGACTCGCCGCGAACCCCGAACCCGATGTCCGCGCTGTCTACAAGCACATCGTGCTGATCATGAAGGTCATCCTGCGCGCCGACGGGGTGGACCTCGACGGCAGCGAGGAGGTTCGCCTCGCCTTCACCACCAGCCATCCGGACGCCGATGTCGACCTCCCGGCAGTGGCCGAGGTCAGCGGCGACCGGTGGCGGCAGGAGGAAACCCTCTCCTATCGGGTCCGTGGAGCCGCCGCCAAAATCCTCGCCTACCACGACGTGCTCGGCTGCTCGGTCGCGCCCAACACGCCCCAGACGGAAGGATCAGATCTTCAATGACCACCGCCTTCGACAAGGTTCTGCACGCCGAGCGAGTGACCCGGCTCGGGGTGGGAGACACCACTCGTCCGGTCCGCGTCGTCCACGGTCTCGATGGCATCCGCACCGACGTGGCCGCGGAACAGGTACTGGCGACGGGGCGAAGCCTGTGGGGGCGATGGTGTGAGCACCCGGCGTACCGGCCGCACGATCTCCTCCTGGGCCTCGACGCCGGCGGCATCGTGCCGACCATCGCGCTGGCCTGGGCCAGCGGTAGCCAATATCGGCTCGCCTGGAAAGTCAACCTCGACCTACCCGGGAAGCTCGTGTTTCACGAGCCGCATGCCCGGCGTCTTGAGGTCTTCGCCTACGGCGACTTCACAGGACTACGCGTCCTCATCGTGGACGACGAGATCACCACCGGGCTCACTCTGGCCAATCTCGTCGAGGCGCTTCGCGCGGCCGGCGCCGACATCACCGGCGCGCTCTGCCTCGTCGAAGACACCGCTGGTGAGGGCCGACAGCTACTCGAGCGCAACGGGGTCCCGCTGTGCGTACTGACAACGCTGTGACCCTCGCCGAGGAACCGGTGCGCCACCGCGGCGGGCGGTACCTCGTCCGACGAGAACAGGCACCACTCGGCCGGCTCCTGCCGTACCGCCGGGCCAACGGAGAGAACCCACCCCGGCGGGCACTCCTCGACGCGGTACGTGAGAACGGGTGGCGCGTCGACTTCGGCTCTCGCGGACTCGGCGACCTGCTACTCGGCCTCGCCATGGCGCAGGCACTTCACGACGCCACAAACGATCAGTTCGAAACCCTGGAGTACGCGGGCAGCCGGGCGGATCTGATCGCCCGGTGCACCCTTCCAGTCACGGTCGCGTACAACGAGGGGCACAAGCTGGGCACGCGCGGCAGCGACAACGCCTTGAAATTCGACGCGGTACCGGAATCGCCTCCAACACTGCTCGACGTCATCGACGCCGACATGGTCCAGGTCCATGCCGCGCTGCCGATGCGCTACTACCTCGACATCGAGCAAGCCCTCGGCGTCAGGCTCCCCGCATCCGACGACCCGTGCCCCAGGTTCCGGTCGTCCGTCGCAGCGCCAGAACAATTCCACGTGGTCTTCGTGGCCACGACGAGTCGCCCCGACCGCAAGGACTACGGCATCGACAACTTCCGTGCCCTCGCCGAACACCTGATGACCCCCCACTCGGGCGCCTGGCGCTTCAGCCTGGTGACACCACCGGGCCACCAACCTGCGGCATCCGTAGGGCAGATCGAAGTACTTTACGGACCAAAGGCGGTCGACTGCATTGACCTCTTCGCCACCGCCGAGCTGGTCATCGGCAACGACACCGGCCTGACTCATCTCGCCGCGCTCACTCTCCGACCGAACGGCACCCAGCCGCACGTGGTCGGCCTCTACGGACGACACGGCTACGCCAAGTGGATCACCGGATCGCCACACCACCACGCGGTGGCCACCCCGTTCTCGCACCTGATGTCGCTCGCCGACGCGTGTCCCGTGCGGGACCGCTACGACGACACCGTCTGGTCCACCGCGAGCGACCTTCGGGCCATTCCCGCCAAGGACATTGCCGACTTCGCGGGGCAGTGCGCCGGGTGGTGGCAACGATGATCCGGGTCACCCGCTACCGCCGCTTCACCATGAACCGCACGTTCCACCTGGACATCGGCTCACACCGCCTCTTCGCCAAGGTGAACCCGAACCCGGTGGAGGCCGCCGCCGAAGCCGCCGGATACCAACGAATCCGCCACCACTACCGGGTACCAGGGCTGCATTCCCAACACCGCATCGGGCACTGGACCCTCACCCTCTACGACCGCCACCAACCAGATCTTCCGGACACCGGCCTGCTCCTCGACGCTCTCACATCGACCGGCGCAGACAGCAAGGCCAACTTCGATCGCGGGCTCGACGCAATCCTCCAGCATTACCGCCGCACCATTGACGCGACCATCTGCCGAGTTCCGGCCTCGCGCACCAACAGCAAGCTCTACCGCGGCCGGGCCCAGCCAGGCGGCAGGCTGGACCACTACTACGGCCACGACCCGATCGTGCTCAAACTGGCCGACGCCGACGGTCTCCGACCCTCCGAGCTGCGGGAGACCACCCTCATGGTCAACGGACAGCCCCGACGGCTCGACTTTCCTGCCCTTGTCAGCGAACTACGCGACGCCTTCCACCCCGACGGGCAGGTCTGGGCCGCGATAACCCAGGGCGACCCCACCGACTTCAACATCGGCCTCGATGCCGACAGCAGGCCCGTCTGGTTCGACTACGACACCGCAGGCCTCAACGCCCTGCCCGGCGAGATCGCCTGCTTCCTCTGGTACCAGAGACTGCACGGCGCCTGGCTCGTCCCGCACTACAACACCGCCGCCTACGCCGACCACACGATGGCGGTCGCCGAAGCTGTCGAACCCACCGTACGGCTCAAGAGACTCTCCGACCGATCGGTCGGCATCGACTACCAGCACCAACCATCGCCGGCCCGGCAGCAAGCCATCACCCGATACCTCACGACGCTCGCCCGGCCGCTCGCACTCTCCGCCGCCACCGATCTACTCACCTGGATACGCCCATACCTCGCCATGCGGATCCTCGCGGTCTACCCACTACAGCTCCTGGAACCCCGCGACGCCGCTCTGTCGCTGGGCCTGCTCGCCGACCTCTACGCACCCGACGCCGACCTGGAACAGAGCGTCGGACTCACCTCTCGTGCGCCGACGGAGCCGCCCTCATGAGCCGCTCCATCGCCGTCGTCACCGGAGCAGGCACCGGCATCGGAGCGGCCATCGCCACCCGGCTGTCCGCCGACTTCGACCTCGTCCTGACCCACCGCCAGGACGACGCTGACCTCGCTGCGGTCGTCGAGGCCGCCCGCCGCCACGGCGCCCAGACCCACACCATCACCGGTGATCTGACCGTTGCCGACACCCAGACCGCACTCCGCGCCGCGATCGAGCAACACGCCACCCGACTCACGGCTCTGATCAGCAACGCCGGAGCGTACCCCCGCGTCCCGTGGAGCCAGACGGACCCCGACGCCCTTCGCGACCAGCTCGAACTCAACCTCGTCACGCACGCCGCTGTCATCCGCGCCGCCACGCCCGTCTTCATCAGGAATAACTACGGGCGCATCGTCGCCGTCTCCTCAGTCATGACCCAGATCGGACGCGTCGACCTCGCCGGCTACATCGCCGCGAAAAGCGGCCTGGAAGGACTCGTCCGCGCGCTCGCCCGCGAACTCGGCCCCCACAACATCACCGTCAACACCGTACGGCCCGGCGCAATCGAGGTCCCCGCAGAACACCACGTCGTACCCGACCACGACGCCATGGTCCGACGCCAGCTCGACCGGCAGTGCATCAAACGACGGGGCCAACCCTCGGACGTCGCCGCCGCCATCGCCTTCCTGGCCACTCCGCAAGCCGGATTCATCACCGGTCAAGCGATAACGTCGACGGCGGCTGGCACCTGTCATGACCACCCTCTGGATCCGCCACGGAACCAGCCTCGACGGAATCACCCGACCCCACGCCCATGCCCGACCCGACACGCCACTCACCGCGCGCGGCGCGGCACAGATTGCCGCCACCGCCCACGCACTTCGTGACCGCGGTGTCCGGCCTGCGATCGTGTTGACCAGCCCGCATCCGCGCGCCACCACGAGCGCGCATATCGTGGCTGCGCTGCTCGGCGTGCCGCTCGCCGCGCCGAACCCGCTGTACGCCGAGTGGCGTCCACCCGATTGCGTCCTCGGCAAAGGACCTGACGAGTACCCACTCGAGTACCAGACCTGGCGCAGGGACCGGTTCCGCGACCCGGACTCGACCCTGGCCGGGGGCGAAAGCCTCACAGCGCTTTACAAACGGGCGACGGCTGCTTCGGCGATCCTCGGACACCCGGTCGAAGGACACACCGCCTTGATCGTCTCGCACCGAGTACTCATTGGTGCCGTCGCGGCGATCGCCGCTGGCGCGAGTTGCCCCCAGGACGTGTTCCAAGCCGCGCGCCGGTTCACGCTCGCACCGGCAGGGATCTGGCCCGATTCAGGTCAACTCCGATAGCAACGCGTCAGTGTTCGCGAGGATGAACTCTTTCAGGGCCTCAGGCTTCAGATCCACCTCAGGAAGGCGGTCGACAGCCACCCGGTCCAGGGCATAGCCACCCCGGCCCGGATCAGCGAACTCCGGACCCGTACGGGCATTCTCGTCAACCCGTGTGAGCCGGCAGGAAACGAAGTGCTGTACGGACACCCCATCACCCGACGGCGAGCTGAACAAGAACACCTGACTGAGCCGCTCTGCCTCCGCGCCCAGCTCCTCCTGCAGCTCACGGCGCAGGGCTGCGTCGAGGGAGGCGTCCGTCGGCTCTAGGCCGCCACCGGGCGCAGTCCAGTAAGGGGCTTGGCCGGGCTTCGTCCTCTTGATCAACACGAGCTGATCGCGTTCGTCCCACAGAATCGCTCTTACCGACCGACGCAGAACCTCACGCATGTAGACCCCTATCAACAGCTGCCATGGCCTAGGCGAGTCGAAGTTACACCGTGAGGCCTTGCCAAGGACGAAACCCTGGCTTCTTGCCGAAGCGTGCTGGCCGGCTCCACAAAGCCCGACGTGTCCCCGCTGCGTCACCCTTAGGCAGCGAACCCATCCGGCAGACGATGCTGATGACGCAGGAGCAAGGGCGTTCCACACACCATTCCGGGGCGTTTCACACCATGACGGTGCTTCTCGAAGTCCGCACGGCAACTGGTAGTCGGTCACTAGGAGGATGCGGAGAGTGCGCTTGATCGACTAGCCTCTCTGGGTTGTGGGGGCAATGTCTGGCGATGTCCGGCTTCAAGCAGAGCAGCGGGCCCGGGTCCTGATCGATCGGCAGCTTCGAGATGCCGGCTGGCTTGTGCAAGACCGGTCCGAAACGAACCTCTTCGCGGGCGTGGGTGTGGCCGTTCGTGAGGCGATCATGGCAAAAGGCCACGGCCGGGTCGACTACCTCCTGTATGTCGACCAACGGGTCGCTGGGGTGATCGAGGCCAAGCCGGAGGGAACCCCGCTGTCAGGGGTGGAGTGGCAGTCGGCCATGTACGCCGAGGGCCTTCCTCTCGCGGTGCGGCTGAAGGCGCTGACCCGCGAGGGACGGCTGCCGTTCGTGTTCGAAGCCAGTGGCTCGGAAACCCACTTCACCAACGGCTACGACCCCCAGCCCCGGGCCCGCCGTGTCTTCGCCTTCCCGCAGCCCGGCACCCTCGCCAGGATCGTCCGTAACGCGGAGGCCGACCCGAGGCGACCGACGTGGCGGGCTAAGGTCCGTCACCTGCCACCCCTGGATACCGCTCCACTGCGCCCAGCGCAGATCACAGCGATCGAAGGCATCGAGCGGTCGCTGACCGAGCAGCGGTTCGACCGGTCGCTGGTGCAGATGGCCACCGGCGCGGGCAAGACCTTCACGGCCGTGACCGAGTGCTACCGGCTGCTCAAGCACGGCGGCTTCACCAGGGTGCTCTTCCTGGTCGACCGCAACAACCTGGCCGACCAGACCTTGGCCGAGTTCCAGAACTACCGCACGCCGGGTGACGGGCGGCGGTTCACCGAGCTGTACAACGTCGACAAGCTCACCAGCGCCGGCATGCTGGGCAGCTCCAGCGTAGTGATCTCCACGATCCAGCGGGTCTTCAAGGTCCTCGCTGGCGACACCGCTCCCGAGGGCGACGACCCGACCCTCGACGGCTTCGTGCCTGACGCCCCGGTCAGCGTTGTCTACAACGCCGGGATGCCGCCGGAGACGTTCGACCTGGTGATCGTGGACGAGGCGCACCGCTCGATCTACGGGGTGTGGCGGGGGGTGCTGGAGTACTTCGACGCGCACATCGTCGGCCTGACCGCCACCCCCGGCAAGCAGACCTTCGGGTTCTTCCGGCAGAACCTGGTGTCGGAGTACACCTATCCGCAGTCGGTGGCCGACAACGTCAACGTCGACTTCGACCTCTACCGGATCAAGACCCAGATCAGCAACCAGGGCTCGAAGATCGACGCCGGCACAGTGGTGCCAAAGGTCGACCGCCGCACCCGTGTCCAGCGCCTGGAAACCCTCGACGAGGACCTGGAGTACACCCACAAGCAACTCGACCGGGCCGTTACCGCCACCTCGCAGATCCGCCTGGTGCTGGAAACGTTCCGTGACAAACTGTTCACCGAGATCTTCCCTGGCCGGCACACCGTCCCCAAGACGCTGATCTTCTGCAAGGACGACGCCCACGCAGAAGAAGTCGTTACCACCGTCCGCGAGGTGTTCGGCAAGGGCAACGACTTCGCCGCGAAGATCACCTACAGTGCCCGCGACCCCAAGGGCCAGTTGCAGGCGTTCCGCACCTCGGCGAGCCTGCGCATCGCGGTCACCGTCGATATGATCGCCACCGGCACCGACGTCAAGCCGCTGGAGTGCGTGTTCTTCCTGCGCGACGTGCGCTCCGCAGCGTACTTCGAACAGATGAAGGGTCGCGGCGCCCGCACCATCGCCCCGGCAGACTTCCAGGCCGTCACCCCAGACGCCACCCAAAAGACCCGGTTCGTCATCGTCGACGCCGTCGGCGTCACCGAGCACGACTTTGTCGATCCACCCCTGAACCGGGACAAGGGCGTCTCGCTCAAGCAACTGCTCGACAAGGCCGCCACCCTCACCCTCACTGAGGCCGAAACCGCCACCCTCGCCTCCCGCCTGGCCGCACTGGAACTGCAACTCACGCCCGACGAGCGCACGGAACTTGACGCCGTCGCCGGCGGCTCAGTGCGCGACATCGTCCGCGGCCTTGTCGACGCCGTCGACCCCGACACCCAAGCCCGTGCCACCGCCAATGCCGCCGACCCCGCAGCCGCCGTCCAAACCCTGCTCGACACCGCGGTACGCCCCATCGCGGCGAACCCGCGGCTGCGGCAGCGAATCTTGGAGCTACGCCGCACCCACGACCGGGTCATCGACGAGGTCAGCGTCGACGTGCTCGAAGACGCCTACGGCGTGGTCGACACCTCCCGCGCCCGGTCGATAGTCGAGTCCTGGCGGGCGTACCTGGACGAGCACCGCGACGAGATCACCGCGATCCAACTGCTGGCCGAGGCGCGCGAGCGGCGGATTTCCTTCGCCGACATCAAGGAACTCGCCGAGCGCATCCAGCGCCCGCCCCGCAACTGGACCATCGACCTTATCTGGGCTGCCCACGAAGCCATCGAAGCTGACCTCGTCCGGCACAGCGACCGGCA
Organism: Micromonospora tarensis; assembly: GCF_016803395.1. Classification (GTDB taxonomy): domain Bacteria; phylum Actinomycetota; class Actinomycetes; order Mycobacteriales; family Micromonosporaceae; genus Micromonospora; species Micromonospora tarensis. Next base: position 25,625 of record NZ_JAEVHL010000032.1, read on the forward strand.
CACCCTGACCGACCTGGTGTCGCTGATCCGGTACACCGTCGGGCAAGATAACGAACTCGTGCCCTACGCGGTGAAGATCCGCGAACGGTACGCCGGCTGGCTCCGCCAACAGGAGCAGGCCGGAGTGACGTTCACCGAGACGGAGAGTTGGTGGCTGGACCGCATGGTCGAAGTGATCGCCGCGTCAGCGGGCATCAGCCCCGACGACTTGGACAACGCCCCGTTCACCGAACGCGGCGGCATCGACGGCGCCGTCCGCGACCTCGGCCCCGGAGCCGCCACCCTCATCGATCGCCTCAACACGGCGTTGACGGCGTGACTCCAGATCCGGTTGGCTGGCGGCTTGTCACATTGAACGACCTGCAGGCCGATGAACCTCGCGCCATCACTGATGGCCCCTTCGGTTCTAACCTGACCAGTGCTCACTACACAGACAGCGGCCCGAGAGTAGTGCGCCTACAGAACATTGGAGACGGCGTCTTCCACGACTTGCCCGCGCGCATCTCCGAGGCGCATTTTCAGGTGCTTCGAGCGCATGAGGTACTAGCCGGTGATCTGCTAGTGGCCTCACTCGGTGAAACCCTTCCGAGAGCCTGCCTTGCGCCGGCGAATCTCGGGCCGGCCATCGTGAAAGCGGACTGCATCCGGGTCCGCCTCTCGCAGAAAGTAGATAACCGCTGGGTCATGTACGCGATGCAGCGGCCAAAGGTCCGCAAGTGGGCGGATGAGCACCGGCACGGGGTGGGGCGCCCGCGCCTTGGTTTGAAGGTCATTCGCCAGATCCCTGTGCCGCTGCCACCGCTCGACGAGCAGCGGCGAATTGTTGACATTCTCGAAGACCACCTCTCCCGCCTCGACGCGGGCGAGCGGGCAATCATTGATGCGATCAAACGTCAGCGATCGCTGCGTGCCTCGGTGTTGCAGTCGTCACATGTTGGCCCTACCGTAAGCCTCGGCGGGCTCTCGATCGATGCTGGGTACGGGACTTCAACAAAGTGTGACTATCACGGGCCCGGGCTCCCAGTTGTTCGTATTCCCAATGTCGTCGACGGCAAGGTCGATCTTTCGGACCAGAAGAGGGCGCTTGACGAGAGTGTCGATCTTTCAGGGATGATGCTTGCAGAGGGGGATCTGCTTATTGTTAGGACCAATGGCAGCCGTGATCTCATAGGCCGTACTGCCGTTGTCCAATCAGGAGTAACCGCCGCCTTCGCCTCGTATCTGATCCGGTTCAAGATCGATAGAACCCGGGCAAGACCGGAATGGGTGCAGCTAATGTTGGAAGCACCCAAGTCTCGCCGCGTCTTGGAGGGAATGGCGGCATCGAGCGCCGGCCAATATAACCTCGGTCTCAAAAAGCTGAACACCGTCGAAGTTCCGTGCCCGAGCATTTCGGAACAGGAACGAATGCTTGCTGTGGCCGCGGGCTTCGAATGGAGCTCTCGTTCGGTCGCTCAGTACATCGAAAAGGCTCGTCAACGTTCGACGGCCCTGCGACGGGCGTTGCTTGACGCGGCGTTCTCTGGGCGGTTGACGGGGCGGGCGAGTGACATGAACAGGGTTGAGGAGATGGCCAGTGTCTGACGCGCGGCGGCTGGTAGACAAGCTGTGGTCGTACTGCAACGTGCTGCGCGACGACGGGGTCGGCACGATTGAGTACACCGAGCAGCTCACGTACTTGCTGTTTCTGAAGATGGCCCACGAGCGCGAGACCCGACCGCTGAAGCCGGAGCGGATTGTGCCGGCGAACTGCTCGTGGCAGCGGCTGCTGGACGCCGAGGGTGACGACCTGGAGGTCACATACCGGCACATCCTCGAAAGGCTGGCTCGTCAACCTGGCACGCTCGGCACAATCTACCGCAAGGCGCAGAACCGCATTCAGGACCCGGCCAAGCTCAAGCGGCTGATTGTCGACCTGATTGATAAGGAGAACTGGTCGGCCGCTGGCACCGACATCAAGGGCGACGCGTACGAGGAACTGCTCTCTAAGGGCGCGGAGGACATCAAGTCCGGCGCCGGGCAGTACTTCACGCCCCGCGCGGTGATCCAAGCGATGGTCGACTGCGTCCAGCCGACCGTCCGCGACAGCGTGGTCGACCCAGCTGCCGGCACTGGTGGCTTCCTCTTAGTGGCGCACGAGTACGCGTCCCGCCACGCCGAGACATTGACGCCGACCGAGCGCGCTCACCTGCGCGACACCTTCGTGCACGGCGTGGAACTGGTTGACGGCACTGCCCGGCTCGCGGCGATGAACCTGCTGCTGCACGGCATCGGCACCCCGACCGGCGACAGCCTCATGGAGGTCAAGGACGCGCTGATCGCCGACCCGGGCCAGCGGTACTCGGTGGTGCTGTCCAACCCACCATTTGGCCGCAAGTCCTCCCTCACGATGGTTGGCGCGGACGGCCGCGAGGCCCGCGAGGAGCGGGAGATCGAACGGCAGGACTTCGTCGTCACCACCGCCAACAAGCAGCTCAACTTCCTCCAGCACATCGCCACGATTCTCGACATCAACGGTCGGGCCGCAGTAGTCCTGCCAGATAACGTGCTGTTCGAGGGCGGGGCGGGGGAGACGCTGCGGCGGCGGCTGCTGCGGGACTTCGACCTGCACACTATGCTGCGCCTGCCCACCGGGATCTTCTACGCCCAAGGCGTCAAGGCCAACGTGCTGTTCTTCGACAAGAAGCCCGCCGCCGAAAGCCCTTGGACCGACCGGCTGTGGATCTACGACCTGCGCACCAACCAGCACTTCACCCTCAAACAGAACCCGCTACGCCGCCACCACCTCGACGACTTCGTCGCCTGCTACCTTCCAGGCAAATCCCGACCCGAGCGCGTCGAGACCGATCGGTTCAAGTACTTCACGTACGACGACCTGCTCGCCCGGGACAAGGTCAACCTCGACATCACCTGGCTGCGCGACGAGTCCCTTGAGGACATGGAAAACCTCCCGGCACCCGAGGTCATCGCAAGAGAGATCGTCGAGGATCTGACCGCAGCCCTGACCGAATTCGAGGCTGTCGCTGCCGCGTTGGAAGCCACCGCCACGGCAGACCGCATGCCGTCATCAGGGCCGTTAGCTTGAGATGCTCACTGCGTGAGGATGTTCTTGGCGCGTTGAGCGCGTACCAGTCGGATGATGTCTGTATTGGTCTGGCAGTAGCAGTCTGAGCGCGGTCGACGATCGTCGACTATGTCGGGCCGGGGGCCGTGCAGCGTGTCGTACTCGATCTGACGGATCGAAACGGGGTTGCCTCCGGGATGGGTGCGGGCGATCAGCGCACCGACCATGAGGCTCGCGGCTTGCTGAGCGACGAATGCTGCCGACGGCTGATAGCTGTCGTCGCCGGCCGCGGTGGTCAGACCCATGACACGGCCGAGGCCGCACACGGGTTTTCCAACGTGTCGTTCGAGCAACTGACGGCCCTGGCGGGGTAGGCCGCGCAGATCGTCCTCAGTGAGGGCTTGGTCGCCTCGAGCGATCCGCGCCAGCGGGAGCCCGGTAGCTTGGTGGAGGCGCTGCTCAGCGGTCAAGGTCGTCGTGCTGGCGGGGAAATAGCAGCGCATACATGGACCGGTGGGCAGGGCTTCGTGCAGGCTGACCGTGGTGCCGGCGCGTCCACCGGTGCCGCCGTCAAGCACAAGGTCGGCGTAGATGCGTTGGAGGTCGTGGCGTGCCGCGATGTTGTCGACGGCACCGAGCACTATCTGCGGCATAGGCTTGTGGCCCGCGTCGATCTGGGCGATGAGATCGTCGACCGTCCCGTGAACGCGGCGAATGTTCATATGTTGAAGTGCTGCTTCGACGATGTCGACCTTGGGGAGTCGGGCGGCGGCCTCTTGACCGCTTCCGAGGCTGTAGGTGATCACGTTCGGTGGTTCGAAGATCTGGCGGTCGACGACGGTCATCTCTCCAGTTGCCTCCAGCGCGCGAAGGATAAGCGCGACGGCGGTGCCGATCGCACCCGCGCCGATGAGCGCGAGTCGCTCGACGTGCAGGTGCTCGGGAGCCTGCTCTTGCGGTGAGAAGAGTGTGACTGGACAGAAGTCGAGCGCCTCGATGCGGCGGTGTGATCCTGGTCGGAGCGTGGTGACCGTCTTGAAGATCTCGCCGGTAAGCATGGCTGCGGTCAGGACGGAGCCGAGGCCGCTGCCGGCGTACCGCAACTTCGGAAACGAGTGACCAGGCCGTCGGATATGCGTGCCGTGTCCGTCGGGGACGCCGTTGAGGTGCGCCGCTGCATGGTCGACACCGACCCGCACGTGAAGCGCGTCCGGCGATGCAGCCCCAACCTTGATCGGGCGTTCCGGGTCGATACCGGCGGCGATGTTTACGGCTTGGTCTAGGAGGTCGTCGCTCAAGCGTCCGGAGCCATGGCCGGGGTCGAGACTGAGGTGGATAGGCAGGCGCCTCAGGTCTGCGACAAGGACTAGGAGGCACGTGCTGCTGCCGGGCACAGTGATGTCCACGGAGATGTGGACCTGGGACGCTTCGATCCGACCGCGAAGGCTGTCCGGTTCGCCGCCCGTAGCGGTTGCAGCGAGCAGGAGACTGCGGCTGTAGTCAGTCGGCACGTACACCATCTCCATCGAAGACAACACTATCGATACAAGCCACCGGGTCGCATCGTGGCGCTTCAGCCGGCGTCCAGTCCGACGTGAAGGTCCACCAGCGCCACCGAGCGAGGTCCTCGGGTGGGTTGTCGAACGTGGGAACAACCGCGCTACGGAAGCCCTTCACTCGCAGGCCACCGTCGCGGTCGGTCCGGGACAAAAACGCTTCCTTAGCGTGCGAGTGAACCATCGCGCGGACCTGCAGCTCGTTGTCTTCGGCCCAGGTGAAGATCGCATCGAAGGCGGGCCTGGTGATGCAGAACAATCCGTGCATGCGGACGATTCCAGTTGTGCCGGCGACCGCGACGACGCTCACCGTTGAGTCGCCAGGCTTTGTGAGCAGGAGGCCACCGGTCTCGACGCCGCCTCGGCCGAAGCGGCGAATGTCGGCGCAAAGGCGGGTGACGGCTGGAGTCGGCACGATGAGGATTGGCTGACTCATGCGGCTCGTGCACCCCCGATCCGGTTGATGTCCTCAACGAGGTTCTCGACGACGAAGAGGAACGGATTGCCGGTGTTGCGCCAGGCGTGCGGGCCGGTCGCCCATTCCGCGTGGAGGGACTGCCCCTCAGCGGTGAAAGGCTTGCAGATGTCGTTCGGAGCGCGATATCCGCTCGCTGCGGGCCAGCCCCGCGGATCGCTGGTCGGCTGGTCGATCGCGGGAGCGAACAGTAGCGACGGTGGCCGGTGGGGGTACACCGTCCAGGAGATCCGTGCGACGAACTGGTTACTGCCGGGAGCGGTGGGTTGAACGACCGCCCAGTAGAGACCTGCCGGTTCGGCTTCGCGGTGCACGAGCCGCCCGCCGGTGGAGGACAGGAATTCCTCCACCGCCGGGACGTCCCGTGCGAGAGTGATCGTGCTCTCGATATCCATTATCGGGTCAGCTCGCGCCCTGGATCGTCTCGGTGCGCAGCTTGAGGTGCAGAGCGTGGGCGTGGCCGGCGATCTCTCCGAGCGTCTTGTCGACGGGGATCTCGTCGCCGTCGTGCTTGAGGTAGTACCGGGTGGTCCCGTCAGCGGTCACGCCGAAGGCCGTCAGGGAGTCTCCCAGCACGGTGCCGATCGTGACCGAGCCGGCGTACTCGCGGTGGTATGGCCGTTCGGCGGTCGCGAACGTGACCGTGACCTTGATGTCGTGGGGCTTGTTGGGCATGGTTGCTCTCTCTCGCGCAGTGAATCTTGGTGCCGGAGGCGGGCAGACTTCACCCCGACCTCTCGGTGCGCTGCGATTGCTACATCGCAACGCGTGCCGGTGTTGCAACTTGACCTTCGCACGGAGATGCCGCTGATGCAAGCCGTTTCACTCGTGCAATGATGGGGTGGCTCGACGAGACGAGGGAGACGGGATGAGCGATGAGCCTGAGAAGGGGCGCTTCGACGCCGCAGCGTTCTACGCAGCGCTGGACCGGACCCGGGCGGAGCGAGGGCTGCGCTGGAAGCAGGTGGGGGACGAGGCCAAGGTGAGTCCGTCAACGCTGACCCGGCTGGCCCAAGGACGCCGACCGGATGTCGACAGCCTGGCCGCGCTAGTGGACTGGGCCGGGCTGAGCGCCGACGACTTCGTTCGTCGGACGCAGTCAAGGCAGGAAACACACGGCACACTCGCTGGCGTTTCGACCTACCTGCGCGCAGACAAGAACCTCGACGACCGCAAGGCCGAGGCGATCGAGAAGGTCATCGAGGTTATGTATCGCCAGATGACGGACGGCTGAGCTGATGACGGGCAAGCTGCGTAAAGGCTTCCACCGTGAAGCTAACGAGACTGCCGAGTCCATCCGAGCCGAGCTTGGACTCGGAAACTTCGACCCACTGGACCCGTGGAAGCTAGCTGCGCACCTGGACATCGAGATCCGGAAACTCAGCGACATCGCGGTTGAAGAGCCGGCGGTGTCGTGCCTGCTGGAGGAGGACGACAAGTCGCTCAGCGCCGCGACCGTGTTCAAGGGCTCGAAGCGGCGCATCGTCGTAAACGACGCACACGGGCTCCCTCGGCAATGCTCCAGTATCTGCCACGAACTCGCCCACGGTCTGCTTCTACATACCCCCGCCATAGCGTTCAACGCCAGCGGCTGCCGTCACTGGGACCAGGAGATGGAGGACGAGGCGGATTGCCTAGGCGGGAAGCTACTGCTCACGGACCAAGCCGCACGAGGTCTCGTCACGCGGAACGTCGCAGCGGACGCCGCCCAACGCCGCTACGGCATTAGCCCAGAGATGCTCCGGTACCGCCTCAACATGAGCGGTGCCCAAAGGCTGCGGCAGAGCAAAAATCGCCAGCCTACGGGTAACCGCTAATTGTCGGACGCTACCCTGATATCCGGCTACAGGACGTAGTGTGCGAGCTTGAGCCGCGCTGGGAACGGCGGTGAAGTACGACTTGGCCGGGCTTAGGCTGTTCGCAATCGAGCCTCTGGCGCAAGAACCGATGCTGTCTCGATTTGGGTCGATGTTCCGCCTGAGATGACGATCCCGGCAGCACTGGTCTCGGTCTTGAGAAGTTCGGGCTGCGCCAGGCTCTTCAATGCCGCCACGACCTCGAGGACAGGAAATTCACGACGATCGGCGAGATACCGCGCAACAGTGCGGGCAGCGGGTCGGGGAAGTTCCGCGTCCTTGGGCAGCTTGCCGTCGGCGTTGAGGAACGCCATTACTACCTCCCAGGCGAGGTAGAAGGTTTCGACGAACTTGCCGTCGTATGGAAGTGGACATACGACAAGCTTTCGCTTGTCGTCCCTCACTACTTTGTCGGACTTCCCCTGATTGGCGGGAACGATGCCGATCCGAAGTCCCCGGTCGCCCTGAAGCGCTCCAGGATTAATCTTTACCGTGGTTCCGACCCAGCGGTCCGCATCGGGGGATCCGAGGAATAGATCTGCGCGCCACAACCCGCTGATGCTGTGTGGCAAAAGAGATCCTTGGCCCTTCCGCCGAAAGGCGGCGGAGGCTGCGGCAAGGTGGCGCTTCAGTTTTACGGGGCGTCCACGAGAGCCCGAAAGTAGTGACGACTCGTCTGTCAGAAGCGCGGCGGCGGTGTCGATGAGTTGCTGAGATCCTGCCTTTTCTGCTCCGAAGAGGATTGAGCCAACCTCTTCACCCGGAACATTGCATAGAGCAAGCGCGTCATACACCCGTTCCGAGACGCTCGCTTCACCTCGACTAACGGCGTCATGCGCTGCGTATTCGAAACAGATGCCGGTGTCACCGTCACCTGGGCGGCGAAGGCGAGAAAGCATCTTCAGCTTCAGGCCCTCCCGGCCCCCTGCCTCCTCGACCACATCGGCCTTTAATGAGTAGAGAATACCGATGAGAATGGGGCGCACCACTGCTGTGACAGCCGACACTTCGTCTGCCACAGGGTTAAGTTGCTGCTCGGTGCGGATCTCCATGTCAGCACACTAGCGACCAAAGTCGATCAAGAAACGACTGCCTGCCACGAGTGGATTCGGAGTTGAAGTTGGAGTTGGAGTTGGCTTCTTTCGACGCTTGACTACCGTGAAGAGCCAGACCGCCAAATCGCTTGCCAAGTTGCGCGTCGTCGCGCCCGAACTCGCCGAGCTCTACGTCCTGGAAGGAAGCGCCCGATGAACGACCAGCGCCTCCGGCTCGACCTGAGCGAGCTGGCCGAAGAGGTCACCGTGGTCGACCTGCGGGACCGGACTCTGCGTACGTCCCGCCGGCTCGGCATCCAGCGGGCGGTGGCCACTTCGGCCGCCGCTCTGGTGCTGATCGCGGCGGCGACCGGCACCGCTTTCGCCATCCGGCCGGACCAGTCTCCAAACCCGCAGCCCGCCGACACCCCGTCGGTCACGGCGACCCCGTCGCCAACCCAGCCGCCCAGCCCGCCGGCGTCCACCAGCGCCGGCGACCCGCCCGGTACCTCACCTGGCAGCGGGTCCAGCACGAACACGTCGGCTGTGAAGTTCGGGAAGCTCGTCTACGGCCCCGCCGAGCTGACCGGGGCGGAGGCCGCGAACCTGCGATCCTGGCGCCCCGGCGACAACCCGGTACGACTGCTGGCGCTGCCCGAACTCGCGCTGAAGGGCAACGTGAGCGTCTCGCCGGACGGCCGTCGGGTGGCCTGGGTGGACAGCGACGGCAACAGCAACAACCTCTTCGTCGCCAACGTCGACGGCTCCGACAGGCAGAAGGTGCGCTCGGATGTCGATCCGTACTGCGTCACCGCGGTCTGGTCGCCGGACGGGCGGCAACTGCTGTTCCGCGAGACGAAGGCGAACGACGCGGGTGGGCCCGGCCGATACGGTGTGCTGGACGTGCGCTCGACGGCCAAGACCGTGCGCTGGTGGGCCACTGAACCTGCCGCCTGCCACGCTCTCTGGTCGGCCGACGGTCGGACCATCGCCATGAACACCGACCTCGGGGTCACCCTCTACGCAACGGACGGCACGACGAGGCGGGTCGTTCCCGGCTTCTCGCGGGACGGGTGGCGCAGCAACGACGTCGCCAGTCTCTCCCCGGACGGCTCCCGGGTCGCCCTGCTGCGGGAGAAGCCCGGTGGGGACGATGGCGACGTCGCCCGCGACCTGCGCGTCAACGTCGTGTTGGACACCCGGACCGGCAAGTCGGTCGCGCTGCCACTCGGCGGACGCGAGCTGTGGCAGCTCCACTTCCAGACCGACGGGTCGATGGTCGTACGAGTCCGGGCCGGCAACGGGTACGCCGTGCTGTTGGTGGACGAGGACGGCAGGAAGATCTCCGAGACCGCCGAGCTGGCGGCGTTCAGGGACATGCAGATCCTGGCCGTCGTGGCCTGACGACCAGAACGGCGAAGGGCGGGTCATCTCCGGGTGATCCGCCCGTCCATGACCTCCGCCACGTCCGTCGATCGGGGCGGTGCCGGTGGTGCCTCCGGTGACAGACTGGTCGCCGCAGGCAACGAATGGCGTGAGGGGGCGCGGGTGCGCTGGCGCAGTTTTGTCGCGGTCGGGGACAGCTTCACCGAGGGCATGGACGACGCGTACCCGGACGGCACCTTCCGGGGTTGGGCGGACCTGGTGGCGACCCGGCTCGCCGCCGAGGCGGGCCCCGACTTCCGGTACGCGAACCTGGCCATCCGGGGTCGGCTCTTCCCCAGCGTGGTCGCCGAGCAGGTGCCCGCGGCGGTGGCGATGAAGCCCGACCTGATCAGCTTCGCGGCTGGCGGCAACGACGTGTTGCGCCGCACCTTCGATCCGGACACCCTGGTCGCCCGCTTCGACGAGGTGGTCCGGCAGCTGCGCTCGGGTGGCGCAGACGTACTGCTCTTCCGGTTCGCCGACGTGATGGCCCGACTGCCCGGTCAGCGCCTGGTCGCTCCCCGGGTGCAGCTGCTCAACCAGGCGGTCGGTGAGACCGCCGACCGGCACGGCGCGATCATGGTCGACCTGTACGCCGACGACACGTTCCTCAACCCGATGCTCTGGAGCACCGACCGGTTGCACCTCTCCCCGGCCGGTCACCGGCGGGTCGCGGGTCAGGTGTTGAACGCGCTCGGGGTCGGTTGCGACGAGGAGTGGCTGCTGGTCCCGCCGCATCCGGCGCCGTCGCCGTGGCTGGCCGCCCGCGCCGCCGACCTGCGCTGGGCCGGTCAACACCTCGCCCCCTGGGTGAAGCGGCGGCTGACCGGCCGGTCGTCCGGCGACACGGTGACCGCGAAGCGTCCGCAGCTCGGGCCGATCGTCGACTGACAGTGCTCACCCTGCACACCGCGCCGCTGCTGCGCCGCGACCAGAGCGGTGCGCCGGTGCCGGGGCACGCCGTGCTGGTCAACGGTGACCGGGTCGGGGCCGTCGGCCCGCTGGCCGAGCTGACCGGGGCGTACCCGGGGGTTCGGGTTCGTCGCTGGCCCGGCACGCTGGGGCCGGGCCTGGTGCACGACGGCCCCCTTCCGGCGGCACCCACCCCCCGCGAGCGGGTGTACGGGTTGCTGCGCGACGGGGTGACAGCGGTGCTGGCGGAGCACCTGGGCGACCCGGCGCTGCGGGCCGCGGTCGATCGGAGTGACCTGCTGGTGTTGGCCGCCGCCGCGGTGCCGACCCTGCGTCCGGGCGGACGGGCCGACCTCGCCGTGCATGACGTCGACGGTGCCTGTCTGGTGACCGTGGTCGCCGGCCGGATCGCCCACCGCCGGGCCTGAGTGGGTCTGGCCTCCACTGTGGAGACCTGCTCGGAATCGGGGTCGCCCGATGTCCGACCTCCCGCCTGGCAGGTGCGGGCGGCAGACAGCGGGGCGACCGGCGAGTGGAGTGGCAGTTGCTACTTCCGAACCGACTTCCAGGGCCCGGCGGTCGCGCCGACCGTCACCTCGACCGACTTCCCGACCGAGGGCTGGCATCCGGCGTTGCCCGGCCAGTTCACCTTCGATGCCGCGGCCACGCCGGACGCGGTCGGCTTCCGCTACCAGCTCAACGGTGGCGTCGTCCAGACGGTGCCGGCGGACGGGCCCGGTGGCTCGGCGACGGTCACGATCACCCCGGACGCGGGGCCCAGCAGCCTCACTGTGGTAGGCGTCGACACCGCTGGCAACCGCTCGCCGGAGGCCCGGTACGAGTTCCGGGCGAGTGACATCTCGCCGATCGTCACCGGCAGACTCGCCGAGGTCGGCGTGCCGGCCACGTTCACCGTTCAGCCGGGGATGGCCGGGGTGGTTCCCTACCGCTTCCACTTGGACGGCGACCCGGAGCAGACCGTCGAGGCGGCGGCCGACGGCACCGCCACGCTCACCGTCACCGCGACCCGGGGCGGCAACCGGACGCTCTCCGTGACCAGCGTGACCGCCGCCGACGTGGCCGCCACCGCGGTACGCACGTTCGCGCTGAGCATCGCTCCGAAGATCTCCGCGACGGTCTACCAGCAGGGTGCCACCAGTGGCGGCCCGGGCGTGCCCGGGGTCTTCACCTTCACCCCGCGCCAGTCGGACGTGGTCAGCTACCGCTACCGCTTCGGCACGGTGACCAGCACGGTGGCCGCCGCTGCCGACGGCACCGCGTCGGTGACCTGGACGCCGACGAAGGCGGGCTTCACCGTGCTCACCGTCTGGAGCGTCAACCGGGACGGCACCCAGTCGGACTCGGCCAGCTTTGCCTTCACCGTGCGTGCGTGACCTACCGCTGAGTGGCCAGGGCGCGCCGGCCCACCATCCCGTCCCGGGGTGGTGGGCGGTCCTCGTTACAGCGGTCGGAAGCGGCGATCCGGCGTACCTTGGGGCTCATGTCTGTGCCGAACGATCCTGATCCCCGCCTCCAGTCGTACGCGGACCCGCAGCGGCTCGTCACCACCGAATGGCTGGCCGAGCACCTGGGCGACGAGGGCCTCGTCGTGGTCGAGTCCGACGAGGACGTGCTGCTCTACGAATCCGGTCACATTCCCGGCGCCGTCAAGGTCGACTGGCACCTTGAGCTGAACGACCAGGTGACCCGGGACTACCTGGACGCCAAGAGCTTCGCCGAGTTGTGCGCCGCGAAGGGCATCGGCCGGGGCGACACGGTCGTCTTCTACGGCGACAACTTCAACTGGTGGGCCGCGTACGCCCTCTGGGTGTTCTCGCTCTTCGGCCACGCCGATGTGCGGCTGCTCGACGGCGGCCGGCAGAAGTGGATCGCCGAGGGGCGTGAGGTGACCCGCGACAAGCCGGCCCGTCCGCGCGCCGACTACCCCGTGCCGCTGCGCGACGACGCGCCGCTGCGGGCCTACCGCGAGCAGGTCATGGCGCATATCGCCGCCGGTCGGCCGCTTGTCGACGTCCGGTCCCCCGGTGAGTACACCGGCGAGATGCTGCACATGCCGGACTACCCGCAGGAGGGCGCACTGCGCGGCGGGCACATCCCGGGTGCGGTCAGCAAGCCGTGGAAGTCCGCCGCCAACTCCGACGGCACGTTCAAGTCCGCCGACGAGCTGAAGGCGATCTACGCCGACCAGCTCGGGCTCAGCCCGGACGACGACGTGATCGCGTACTGCCGGATCGGTGAGCGGTCCAGCCACACCTGGTTCGTGCTGCGGCACCTGCTGGGCTACCCGCAGGTGCGCAACTACGACGGCTCGTGGACCGAGTGGGGCAACCTGGTCCGGGCACCCGTGGTGAAGGGCGACCAGCCCGGCGGCCTCGCCGCCTGAGCGGCACAGCCGTCCCCGCGCGATTTGCACACGTCGCGCGGGGACGGGCGTTCTGCCAGTCAGCCGGCGCGGTGCGCGTCAGCTGGCAGACGCACGGCAGGCGGGCAAAGGTTGGGTCAGTCCGGTGGCGTTCCGGTCAGGTAGCGCTGGAGGGTCGGTGCGATCCAGGAGACGAGGTCCTCCGGCGTCGTGTCCACCATGGGCGGCAGCCGGACGATGTATCTGGTGAAGGCGAGGCCGAGGATCTGACTGGCCACCAGGCCGGCCCGTCGGGCGGTCGTCGCCGGGTCGGTGCCGAAGGTGGCAACGGCAGCGGTGAGTTGGTCGGTGAAGATGCCGCGCATGCGTTCGGCCGCACCGGGATTGGTGCTGGCGGCGCGGAGCAGCGCCACCAGCGTCTCGTCGCCCTCCCAGCGGGCGAGGAAGTGCCGGACCAGCACCTTGCCCAGGTCATCGGGTGGCACCGAGCTGAGGTCGGGCAGCCGCAGGTCGAACTCGGCCGCCGCCGCGAAGAGCCCTTCCTTGCTGCCGTAGTAGCGCATCACCATCGACGGGTCGATCTGGGCGTCGGCGGCGATGGCCCGGATGGTGGCGCGCTCGTATCCGTCCGTTGCGAACCGTTCCCGAGCCGCTCGCAGGATCGCCGCCCGGGTGACGTCCGAGCGGCGGGGATGGGTCGACGGCGCCGGCGAGGTCATGGCGACAACCGTATGCCAACACCTGTTGACACGCCATCAGGGCGCGCCCTAGCGTTGCCAACAGGTGTTTGCCAACAAATGTTGGCAACGGCTGTCGGGAGGTTGCCATGCTGCCCACGAGCACCGACGTCCTGGTGGTGGGCGCTGGCCCCACCGGTCTCGCCACCGCGCTGACGCTGGCCCGGCGCGGGGTGCAGGTGACAGTGCTGGACCGGTTGGCTGAGCCGCCGACCACCTCCCGCGCCGCCGTCGTGCACGCGTACACCCTGGAGGTGCTGGACCGGATCGACGCCGCGGCACCGCTGATCGCCCAGGCGGTCCGGGCGCCGCGCTTCACCGTCCGCGATCGGGACCGGGTGCTGCTGTCGGTGCCGTTCCACGAGCTGCCGTCCCGCTTCCCCTACGCGCTGCTGGTCTCCCAGGCGGTCACCGAGGCCGTGCTCACCGGGAAGTTGGCCGACCTCGGTGTGTCGCTGCGGCGACCGTGCCGGCTGACCGGGCTGAGCCGCGCCGGCGACGGGCTGCTGGCGCAGGTGGACGGGGTGGCGCTGCGCGCCCGGTTCGTCATCGGCGCGGACGGTTTGCACAGCACAGTCCGGCAACTGGCCGGCATCGGTTTCAGCGGACCCGACGACGAGGAGTCCTTCGTGCTCGCCGACGTGCGGGTGCGCAGCGACCTGCCCCGCGACGAGGCGGCGCTCTTCCTCGCCCGCTCCGGGCCGCTGGTCTGGGCACCGCTCCCCGGCGGGGTGGTCCGGCTGGTCGCCGCCGTGGCGAACGCCCCGGCCGACCCGGACGCGGCCTACCTCCAGGCGCTGCTCGACGAGCGCGGTCCGGTGCGGCGACGTGATCGGGTGACCGAGGTGCTCTGGGGTTCCCGGTTCCGGGTGCACCACCGGATCGCCGACACCTTCCGGGCCGGGCCGGTGCTGCTGGCCGGTGACGCCGCGCACGTGCACAGCCCGGCCGGCGGGCAGGGCATGAACCTCGGCATCTGCGACGGGGTCGCCCTCGGCAGCGCAGTGGCGGACGTGCTCGACGGTGGCCCGGACACGCTGCTCGACGACTACAGCGCCCGCCAGCGGCCGATGGCTGCGGACGTGCTGAGCTTCGCCGCCGGGCTGACCCGGCTGGCCGCCACGTCCCCGGCCCGCCGGCCGGCTCGGGACGTGCTGCTCCGGCTGCTCGGTGCGGTGCCACCGGTCCGGCGGCGGATCGCGCTGCGGCTGTCCGGGCTGTCGCACCGGGAACGAACGCCGGGTTAGGCCACGCCGGCCGGCGTCAGCAGGTCCGGCGCGCCGGCCGCAG
>NZ_JAEVHL010000033.1 GCF_016803395.1 Micromonospora tarensis
CCGGGGCGCCCCGCCCGGGGCGGAGTAGTACGCCTGGCGGCGCTGCGCGTACGCCTCGGTGCCCTTGCTGGGCTTGCGCCGGCGCGGCGGCGCGGTGACCCCCGGGGCCAGCTTGCGCGCGGACACCAGGAACGCGGTGTGCGCGATCATCCGGTGGTCCGGGCGGACGGCGAGGCCCTCGGCGTGCCAGTCGCGCACCAGCGACTCCCAGGCGCGCGGCTCGGTCCAGCCGCCGCGCTCGCGCAGCGCCTCGACCAGCTCGGACAGCTGCGGCGTGGTGGCGACGTAGCCGATGAACACCCCGCCGGGCACCAGCGCCCGCTCGACCATGTCGAGGGTCTCCCAGGGGGTCAGCATGTCCAGGATGATCCGGTCGAAACCGGTCTCCTGGCACTGCGCGACGTCACCGACGTGCAGGTGCCACGACGGGTGCGGCCCGTTGAAGAACGCCTCGACGTTGCGCTTGGCGATCTGGGCGAAGTCGTCGCGCAGCTCGAACGAGTGCAGCTCGCCGTCGGTGCCGACGGCGCGCAGCAGGGAGCAGCTCAGCGCGCCGGAGCCGGCGCCGGCCTCGAGGACCTTCGCGCCGGGGAAGATGTCGCCCATCGCGACGATCTGCGCCGAGTCCTTCGGGTAGATCACCTGGGCGCCACGCGGCATGGAGAGCACGTAGTCCGACAGCAGCGGCCGCAGGGCCAGGAACGCGGTGCCGCCGCCGGAGGTGGTCACCACGCTGCCGTCCGGCAGCCCGATCAGCGCGTCGTGCGCCAGGATGCCGCGGTGGGTGTGGAACTCCTTGCCGGGCTCCAACGTCACTGTGTGCATCCGCCCCTTGGGGTCGGTCAGCTGGACCCGGTCACCGGGCCGGAACGGGCCACGGTGCACGGGTGTCAGCGCCGGAGCGGCGGGGTCGGCGGCGACGGTGGAGGGAGTTGCGGTCACGGTGTCATCTTCCGGTTGGGTTCGAGGAGCTGTGCCAGGTCCCCGATGTGCAGAATGCCGACCACATCTTCGCCTGACGTCACCACGTACTGCGCGCCCGGGTGGGTCTGTACGGCCTCCATCACCCGCTCGCCGTCCCACCCGACCGGCAACGTGGGAAGTGTGCCCAGTGGCCGGGCGACGGCGTCCACCGCCAGCCACGGTCGGCGTTCGACGGGCACCGCGGCGGCGGCGACCGGGTCGACCAGCGCCACCGGTCGACCGGCGGAGTCGGTGACCAGCAGGGCGGAACCGGGCTGCCCGCCCTCGGCGTGCCGGCGCTGGGCCTCGGCCAGGGGCGTGCCGGTGGCCACCGGCCAGGCCGGACGGCCAGCCGGGTGAGGTCGATCAGCGGGAACCGGCGGCTGACCCGGGCAGCCCGGATCGACTGCCCGGCGCCCCGCCAGAGGGTGACGGCGACCAGCAGCATCAGCGGCAGCGCCGGCAGCGCCAGGTAGTCGCCGAGGGTGAGGAGCAGGACCACGACCACGGTGCCGACGGCGACGATCCGGCCGGCCCACCCGGCGACCTCGGTGCCGAGGTGCCGGTCGCGGGTCAGCCCCCACACCGCGGCGCGCAGCGCCCGGCCGCCGTCGAGCGGCAGCCCGGGCAGGCTGTTGAACAGCGCCACGATGACGTTGCTGACCGCGAGCTGGAAGGCGAGCTGGTGTGCCACGGTCTGCTCGGGCAGGGCGAGCGTGGCGGCGACGGCGAGGACGCCGAGCACCGCGGAGACCGCCGGGCCGGCCAGCGAGACGGCCAGGTCGACGCGGGGTGACGGGGCGTCGCGCTCCATCTCGGTGTAGCCGCCGAGCAGCTCCAGGGTGATCCCCCGCACACCGATGCCGTACCGCCGGGCGGTGAGGGCATGGCCCAGCTCGTGCAGCAGCACCGAGCCGAGCAGCGACACCACGAAGCCGAAGCCGATCAGGTAGCCGCTGAGCTGCGGCAGGTCCAGCTGCCGGCGGGCGAACTCGCCGTACAGCACGGCGATGAGCACCGCGAGCAGGACCATGGAGCCGTTGAGGTGCAGCGGAACCCCGAACACCCGGCCGACGTTCAGGCCGAGGCGTCGGTCTGGTCGGCGCGGCGGTCG
Organism: Micromonospora tarensis; assembly: GCF_016803395.1. GTDB lineage: Bacteria > Actinomycetota > Actinomycetes > Mycobacteriales > Micromonosporaceae > Micromonospora > Micromonospora tarensis. Next base: position 2,078 of record NZ_JAEVHL010000033.1, read on the forward strand.
GGATGTCTGCTCCATCGCCACGATGCTACGGACCGTCGCTGTGCGGGGCGGGCGGCGGTCGGTGTCACACCGGTGCCCTAACCTTTGCCGACATGACGGCGGAATCGGTCACCACCTCCCAACCCTCCCCCGCGGCGCAGGCGCAGGCGCCGTCGACGGTGCGGGCGTCGCTGTCGCCGTCCCGGGCGGCCGATTTCAAGACCTGCCCACTGCTCTACCGGTTTCGCAGCATCGACCGGCTGCCCGAGCGCACCACCATGGAGCAGGCCCGGGGCACGCTGGTGCACGCGGTGCTGGAGCGCCTGTTCGACCTACCCGCGACCGGCCGCACCCCGGAGGCGGCCGGCGACCTGGTGGCCCCCCAGTGGGACCGGCTGGTCGCCGAGCAGCCGGAGCTGGCCGGGATCTTCGACGGCGCGGAGCCGGCCGGTCCGGCCGACTTCCTCCGTTCGGCCGCCGGGCTGCTCCAGGGCTACTTCGCGGTGGAGGACCCGACCCGGTTGGAGCCCGCCGAACGGGAGAGCCTGGTCTCGGCGGTGGTCGACGAGGAGCTGCTCATCCGGGGCTATCTCGACCGGCTCGACGTCGCTCCGGACGGCGCGCTGCGGGTGGTCGACTACAAGACCGGCGGTGCCCCCCGGGAGGCGTTCGAGGCGCGGGCGCTGTTCCAGCTGAAGTTCTACGCGCTGGTGCTGTGGCGCACCCGGGGGGTGGTGCCCCGGGTGCTGCGGCTGCTCTACCTGCGCGACGCGGAGGTGTTGGACTACACCCCCGACGCCGACGAGTTGGTCCGCTTCGAGCGCACGGTGGTGGCGCTGTGGCGGGCGATCGAGCAGGCCACCGCCCGGCAGGATTTCCGGCCCCGGCCGAGCCGGCTGTGCGACTGGTGCAGCCACCAGGCGCTCTGCCCCAGCTTCGGCGGCACTCCGCCGCCGTTCCCGGTGGCGGCGGCGAACGCCGACCCGCTGCGCGACTCCCGGTCGGCTCCGGTGGTGCCCGGCTCCGACGAGTGACGGCCGCCCGGGCGACGCGGTCATCCGCCGGCAGGAGCCGAACGTCACTGCCGGAAACCCGACCGCGCCGGTGCCATCGCGGTCGGGACAGGGCGCCGGGCCGGCCTCTACGGTGATCCGCGACGCATCGGCGTCCGTACGCGAGGATGACCGGTGCGGCGGCACGACGTCGGCGGGACGGGAGTGGAGATGACCGATCGGGTGGCCTCGGCGCGGCCGGTACGGATCCTGCTCGCCGACGACCAACCGCTGCTGCGGACCGGGTTCCGGATGGTGCTCAGCGCCGAGGGTGACCTGGATGTGGTGGCGGAGGCCGGGGACGGCGTGGAGGCGGTGGAGCTGTCCCGCCGGCTGCTGCCCGACGTCGTGCTGATGGACATCCGGATGCCCCGGATGGACGGGGTGGCGGCGACCCGGGCGATAGTGGACGCCCGGCTGCCGGTGCGGGTGCTGGTGTTGACCACCTTCGACCTGGACGAGTACGTGGTGGGCGCGTTGCGCGCCGGCGCCACCGGGTTCCTGGCCAAGGACGTGCCGGCGGAGGATCTGGTCGCGGCGATCCGCACTGTCGCCGCCGGGGACGCGGTGGTGACGCCGCGGATCCTGCGCCGACTGCTGGACCGCTTCGCCGAGCTGCTGCCCGACCCGGCGGCGACGCCGTCGGCGGCCCTCGACGCCCTCACCGACCGGGAACGCGAGGTGCTGGTGCAGGTGGCCAGGGGGTTGTCCAACGCCGAGATCGCGACGGTGCTGTCGGTCAGCGAGACCACCATCAAGACCCACGTCGGGCACGTGCTGACCAAGCTGCGACTGCGCGACCGGGTGCAGGCGGTGGTGCTGGCGTACGAGTCGGGGCTGGTCCGCCCCCGGGCGTAGCCGCGCCGACCCGGGTACCTCACCGGTCGTACCCGAAGATCCCTCCGTGGGGGGACGGCTGCTGTTGCCGTCGTCACCTACCGTGACCGCAGGCGGCTCGGTTCGGTTGACCCTCCTGTGGCGTCAGGCGGAAGTGTCGGTGCTGCGGCCCGGCGTGGGAGAAATCGGTCGACCGGTCGCCGCTCAGGGGCAACCCTGAGCCGGTATGGGGGTGCACCCGCAGCGGGAAATCCGCGCCGGCTCCCCCCAGGGGCGGACGGGACGGGCCGAGACGGCACCGATGATTGAACGGTCGCGCCGGACCATCGGGGGGCGGCGTGCATTTTCGGACAGACGGAAGAGGTAGATGACGTGACCGCGACGGTAGGCCAGCAGGCGCAGGCCGCGGCCCGGGCGAACGACGTGTGGAAGGTGTACGGCAGCGGCGAGGCTCAGGTCGTCGCGCTGCGGGGGGTCAGCGCCGAGTTCGAACGTGGCCGCTTCACCGCGATCATGGGTCCGTCGGGTTCCGGTAAGTCGACGCTGATGCACTGCCTGGCGGGTCTGGACTCGGTGACCCGGGGCACGGTGTCGATCGGTGAGACGACTGTCACCGGGCTGGGCGACGCGGGGCTGACCAAGCTGCGCCGGGACAAGGTCGGCTTCATCTTCCAGCAGTTCAACCTGCTGCCGACGCTGACCGCCAAGGAGAACATCCTGCTGCCGCTCTCCATCGCCGGTCGCAAGCCGGACCAGGCCTGGTACGACACGGTGATCAGCACGGTCGGCCTGCGGGACCGGCTGGACCACCGGCCCGCGCAGCTCTCCGGTGGGCAGCAGCAGCGGGTGGCGTGTGCGCGGGCCCTGGTCTCCCGCCCCGAGGTGATCTTCGCGGACGAGCCGACCGGCAACCTGGACTCGCGCGCCGGCGCGGAGGTGCTCGCCTTCCTGCGCGACTCGGTGCGGCAGCACGGCCAGACCATCGTCATGGTCACCCACGACCCGACCGCCGCCGCGTACGCCGACCGGGTGGTCTTCCTCGCCGACGGTGAGATCGTCTCGGAGCTGATCGAGCCGACCGCCGAGACCGTGCTGGACACCATGAAGAAGCTGGACACCCCGGCCGAGGTGGGCAACTGATGTTCCGCGCGACGATGAAGAGCCTGCTGGCCCGCAAGGTCCGGCTGATCCTCTCCGGGCTGGCGGTGGTGCTCGGGGTCATGTTCGTCTCCGGCGCCTTCGTGCTCACCGACACGCTGGGCCGCTCCTTCGACTCGGTCTTCGCCGACGGCTTCTCCGAGATCGACGTGAACGTCGCGGCGAAGCCGAAGGTGCAAATCAACGAGATGGAGGGCGAGCAGACCGCCTCGCCGCTGCCGGCCGCCGTGGTGGATCGGGTCAAGCAGGTTCCGGGTGCGGCCTCGGCGACGGGCATCGTCAACGCCGACGGCGCCCGGGTGATCGGCAGCAACGGCAAGGTCGTCACGTCGTTCGGGCCGCCGCAGTTGGGCGAGAACTGGATCGGCGAGAGCGATCTGCTGCAACTGCGCGAGGGGCGCGGGCCGCAGGCCGACGACGAGATCGTCATCAACAAGTCGCTGGCCACCGCGGCGAAGGTGCAGGTCGGCCAGAAGGTCGGCGTGCTCACCGCGTTCGAGTCGAAGAAGCGGGAGTTCACCCTGGTCGGCGTGTTCGGCTACAGCGGTGACCGGGACTCGATCGGCGGGGTCAACGAGGTCTTCTTCACCACCCCGGTGGCGCAGCGGCTGATGCTGGGCGAGCCGGACGTGTTCAGCAGCATCACCGTCCGCACCGCCCCCGGCGTGTCCGACGAGACGCTGCGCGACGACGTGGCGCGCACCCTCGGCCCGGACTACGAGGTGAAGACGGGCGAGCAGGTGGCCGCGGACGCCTCGGCCAGCCTGAAGGAGGGCCTGTCCTTCTTCAACAAGATCCTGCTCGGTTTCGCCGCGGTGGCGTTGCTGGTGGGCACCTTCCTGATCCTCAACACCTTCTCGATCATCGTGGCGCAGCGGACCCGGGAGTTGGCGCTGATGCGCGCCATCGGGGCCAGCGGCCGGCAGATCATCGGGTCGGTCGTGCTGGAGGCGATCGCGGTCGGGCTGATCGCGTCGGTGCTCGGCCTGGCGGCCGGCATCGGGGTGGGCGCGCTGCTGGCGTTCCTCTTCGGCAAGCTCGCCGGTGGGCTCACCCTGGCCGGGATCGGTGTGCCGGCGGCCGCGGTGATCGGGTCGTTCGCGGTCGGTCTGGTGATCACCGTGGTGGCGGCGCTGCTGCCGGCGCTGCGGGCGTCCCGGATCCCGCCGATCGCGGCGATGCAGGACGTGGCCACGCCGGACCGGCCGTTGACCAAGGTCACCGTGGCCGGGTCGCTGGTCACCGCTGTCGGCGCGGTGCTGCTCTTCCTCGGGCTCAGCGGCAACGCCGGCGGTCAGACGCTCTCCACCATCCTCGGTGGGGTGCTCTTCGCCTTCATCGGCGTGGCGCTGCTGACCCCGCTGATCAGCCGGCCGGTGGTGAGCCTGCTCGGGGTGATCTTCTCCTGGTCGGTGCCGGGCAAGTTGGGCCGGCTCAACTCCGGGCGCAACCCCCGCCGCACGGCGATCACCGCCGCCGCGCTGATGGTCGGTATCGCGCTGGTCACCGGCGTCACGGTGATCCTCGACTCGGCCAAGGGCAGCATCAGCGCGCTCGCCCAGGACACCATCAAGGCCGAGCTGGTGATCGCCGGCCAGCAGGGCGGTCCGCGTCCGCCGACCTTCGACCCGGCTGTGCTGGACCGGGCCAAGACCCTGCCCGGGGTGCGGATGGTCGACGGTGAGTACGGCGACATGGCGCGGATCGACGGCGAGGGCACCTGGGTGGCGGCCAGCAGCGACGTCGCGTCGCTGCGGCAGATCTTCGGCGCGAAGGCCACCGCCGGGGACATCGACCGGCTCTCCCCCACGCAGATGCTGGCCAGCTCGGACACGGCCAAGTCCCGGGGCTGGTCGGTAGGCTCCACGGTGAAGGTGCAGCTGACCCGGGGCGCGGAGCGCACCTTCACGATCAGCGGCATCTACGAGTCGTCCCAGCTGACCAATCCGGTGACGCTGCCGGTGACGGCGGCGAAGGACTTCGCCATCCCGCAGCCCATCCAGGGCTTCATCCAACTGGCCCCCGGCACCCGGGTGGCCGACGTGCAGCCACAGGTGGAGGCGTTGCTCGCGGACAGCCCCGAGGTGTCGGTGGCGACCGGGACGCGTTCATCCAGCAGCAGATGAGTTCGCTCGACGGGCTGCTCACGATGATCCAGATCCTGCTGGCGCTGGCCATCGTGATCGCGGTGCTCGGCATCATCAACACCCTGGCGCTGTCGGTGTTGGAGCGGACCCGCGAGTTGGGCCTGCTGCGGGCGATCGGCCTGCGCCGGTCGCAGACCATGGGCATGATCACCGTCGAGGCGGTGGTGATCTCGGTGTTCGGCGCGCTGCTCGGCGTGGTGGTGGGCGCCGGTTTGGGCGCCGCGGTGGTCGAGGCGCTCAAGGACGAGGGCATCACCGACCTGGTCCTGCCCTGGGAGCAGATGGGTGTCTTCCTCGGCCTGGCCGCCATCATCGGCGTGGTGGCCGCGGTGCTTCCGGCCGTCCGGGCGGCCCGGATCAACGTCCTGGGCGCCATCGCCCACGACTGATCGGGGGAAAAGGGGGCCCGGTCGGCCAGCAGCGTCGCGAGCAGCTCCAGGTCCGCGTCGGTCAGGCTCTCCAGCTGGTGTACGCCGGTGGTGGTGCTCGCGAGCGCCACCTCCGCCGGTACGGCCAGCACCGCCGCGCCGGAGGCCACCGCGCTGGCCACCCCGGTCGGCGAGTCCTCGATGGCCACGCACCGCTCGATCGGCACGCCGAGCAGCCGAGCCGCGGTCAGGTAGGGCTCGGGGTGCGGCTTGGCCGCCACCACCTCGTCGCCGGCGACCACCGCGTCGAAGTTGTCCCGGCCGAGGGTGTCCAGGGCGATCTCGACGAGCGCCCGGGGGCTGGAGGTGACCAGCGCGGTGGGGATCGCCGCCGCCCGGACCGCGCGCAGCAGGGCGAACGCCCCGGGACGCCAGCGCAGACCGGTGCGGAACAACTCCAGGATCCGGGCGTTGATCCACGCCGCGCTGATCTCCGGGTCCCGTTCGGGCTGGCCCAGGTCGTCGTGCAGGATGCGCATCGACTCGGCCATCGCGGTGCCGATGATCGATTGGCGGGCGTCGGCGGAGAGTTCGCCGCCGTACTCCCGGGCGAGTTCCTGCAACGCGATGTCCCACAGCTTCTCGCTGTCGACCAGCGTGCCGTCCATGTCAAAGAGCACGGCGGCGGGGTGTTGGCTGCTCAGCGGATCCTCCAGGGTGATGACGACACCGCGATCCTGCCAGCCCCGGCGGCGGCCGGTGGCGGCAACGGGTGTCAGGGTGATCCGGGCAACCCGCTCAGCCCAGGTCGCACTCCTTCAGCGAGCCCTCGTAGCCGCGGAAGAACATGTCGGTGCGCTGCTCGGCGGTGCCGTGCGCGCCTTCGGCGAACCACGGCTGGTCCGGGTCGTCGCCGACCGCCGCCACCCCCTCCCGGAACTCCTCCAGGTCGCCCTCGGCGAGGGTCAGCGCGCCGGAGCGCACCGAGTCACCGAGGTACGCCCCGGCCATGCAGTCGGCCTGCAACTCCTGCTGGATGGTGAAGCTGTAGTTGATGCCGAGCCGCACCTGGATGGCGTGCGCGTACTCGTGCCCGAGCAGGTAGAACACGAACGCGTCACCGACCTGGCGGAACGCCGCCACCGACCAGGCCACGTCGTAGGCGATGAAGTCGCCCCGGGAGCAGTAGACGGCGTTGTTGCGGGGCAATGGCTGGCCGCCGCAGGACACCTCCCCCGACCGCTGGTACGGGGTGATCCGCCGGATCGGCTGGAACCGCTGCCCGGAGGCCTTGAACTGGGCCGCCCAGTACCGCTCGGCGACCGCCTGCGCGTCCGCGACGTCCTGCTCGAACTCCGCGACGCTCGTGGTGCTGTCGGCCCGGGTGGTGTTCGGCCCCGGGGAGGCCGGTGACCGCTGCGAGGCGGGCCGTTCGCCCGCCGGCTCGGCCAACCCACCGCCGGCGCAGGCGAGCGACACGAGCGCGGCGACCAGCAGGCCCGCCAACGAACCCCGGCCGAGGGGTCCTGACCGTGCCCTCACGTGTGCCTCCCCAGACATCGGCTCTTGCGGTAGGCAGTACCCCGACGGTACGACCGCCACGCCCGTCACCGGATTCACGTGCGCCCCGCCGGAACGGTTCACGCGCGGTGCCTAGGGATGACGCGGTGACCGAGTCGCTTTCCTGGAAGTCGGGGTATCCGTCGCGCTGGGAGACCCCGACATCAAGGAAACAGAGTCGATCAGCCGCCGGATCAGTGATGCACGCCCGCGCGGAGCGGCTCGCCGGCGAGCCGTCGCCCGCCGGCTGAGCCAGCGGCGGGTCAGGGGCTGGCGGCCAGGAAGACGAAGGCGGCCAGCAGCACCAGGTGCACCCCGCCCTGCAACACGTTGGCCCGGCCGGGCACCACGGTGAGCACGGCGGTCACCGCGGTGAGCGCGAGCAGCGCGAGCTGGGTGCCGCCGAGGCCGAGCAGCAGCGGGCCGTCCAGCCAGATCGAGGCGATCGCGATGGCCGGGATGGTCAGGCCGATGCTGGCCATCGCGGAGCCGAGCGCGAGGTTGAGGCTGATCTGCACCCGGTCGCGGCGGGCGGCGCGGGCGGCGGCCAGGGTCTCCGGGAGCAGCACCAGCAGGGCGATGATCACACCGACGAACGCGTGCGGCAGGTTCGCCGCCGCCACGCCGGCCTCGATGGTCGGCGAGACGGTCTTGGCGTCGCCGACCACCGCGACCAGCGCCACCAGCAGCAGGCCCAGGCTGACCAGCGCGGCGCGGGCGGTGGGCGGCTTGGCGTGCTCCTCGGCGTCTATCACCTGACCCCGGCTGTCGACCGGCAGGAAGTAGTCGCGGTGCCGCCCGGTCTGCACGAGCACGAACAACCCGTACAGGGCCAGCGAGGCGACGGCGGCGAAGGCGAGCTGGGCCGGGCTGAACTGCGGGCCGGGCCGGGCGGTGAAGGTCGGGATGACGAGGCTCAGGGTGGCCAGGGTGACCACGGTCGCGAGGGCGCCGCCGGTGCCCTCGGGGTTGAACACCGCGACCCGTCGGCGCAGCGCCCCGAGCAGCAGGGACAGGCCGAGTATCCCGTTGCAGGTGATCATGACGGCGGCGAAGACGGTGTCCCGGGCGAGCGACTGGGTCTTCTCCGGTGCGCTGATCATCAGCGTGACGATGAGGGCGACCTCGATCACGGTGACCGCGACGGCCAGCACCAGCGACCCGTACGGCTCCCCCACCCGGTGGGCGACCACCTCGGCGTGGTGCACGGCCGCGAGCACCGCCCCACCCAGCAGCGCGGCGACCACCACGACGACGGGACCGGGAAGTTCTCGTCCCCAGGTGACGAGCAACATCAGCACCGCGAGCACGGGTACGGCGACAGTCCAGTCGGTCAGGCGGGATCGAAGCAGGGCTGGCATGCCGTCAAGAGTGCCAGGTCGCGTGATCATGTGCCCACCAACGACGCGGACGGCGAGCGGTATCTGTAACCTATAGGTTACGCTTTCGGGGTGGACGAGGTGGCCACCGCGATCGCGGACCCGGTACGACGGCGCATCCTCACCCTGCTGCGCGACGAGCCACTGGCAGCTGGCGACATCGCCCAGCGGTTCACGATCAGCCGACCCGCCATCAGCCGGCACCTGCGGGTGCTGCGCGAGAGCGGCCTGGTCCGTGACGAGTTGGTCGGTCGACAGCGGATCTACCGGCTCGACCCGGGTCCGCTCGCGCCGCTGGTCGGCTGGCTCGCCGGGCTCACCGGCACCGACCGGTGGGCACGGCACCTCGACGCGCTGGAGACCGAGGTCTATCGCACCCGCCGAGAGCGCCGCAGCCGCGCTCCGGCGGCACACCGAAGGGAAGACACGGCATGACCCGCACCCCCGCCGGACGCCTGTTCCGCACCGCCACCGGCCACGATCTCGTCCTCACCCGAAGCTTCCGCGCCCCGGCGGCGGACGTCTGGGCCAGCCTGACCGAGTCCGAGCGCACGGCCCGGTGGTTCGGCCCGTGGGAGGGCGACGCCAGGCCCGGACAGACCATCCGGGTCCAGCTGGCGTACGAGGAACAGCAGCCCTGGTGCGACGTCCGCATCGACGGGTGCGAGCCACCCCGACGTCTCGCCGTGTCGATGGTCGACGACCACGGCAGCTGGCTGCTGGAACTGACCCTGACCGAGACCGACGGCACCACCGAGCTGCGGTTCGTGCAGCACCTGAGCGACGTGCGGGGCATCGCCGAGGTGGGCGCCGGCTGGGAGTACTACCTGGACCTGCTGGTCGCCTCCCGGGACGGCGCACCGCGCCCCGAGTTCGACGAATACCACCCCGCCATGCGGCCCTACTACCAGGAGCTGGCCGCCACCGAGCAGGCCTAGCCGTCCAGTTCCCGCCGCAGTCTGGCGAACTCGGCGGTCAACGCCGGCAGCGGGAAGTGCGCGTTCAGGCCGCTGGGGTTGGGCAGCACCCAGACCCGGGCCGGGCCCAGCCGGCCCGGCCGCGGGCCCAGCCCGGCCTTCGGCTCGGCGAAGGCGATCCGGTACGCGGTCACCCCGAGGATCGCCACCCAGCGCGGCCGGTACCGGCGCGCCTTCACCGCCAGCCCGGTGACCCCGGCCACCAACTCCTCCGACGTCAGCTCTGCCGCGCGGGCGGTGGCCCGGTTGCTCAGGCTGGTGATGCCCAGGCCCTGCCGCAGCAACTCGTCGCGCTCCCCGGAGCGCAGCTGCCGGTCGGTGAAGCCCGCGCCGTGCAGGGCCGGCCAGAACCGGCTGCCCCGGCGGGCGAACGGCTCCCCGACGGCGGCGGAGTAGAGGCCCGGGTTGAAGCCGCAGAACAGCACCCGCAGCCCCGGGCCGATCACGTCCGGCAAACCGCGCCCGACGGCCGCCGCGATCTCCTCGCGGGTCGGCCGCCGCAGGGGCCCCGCACGGTCGGCTTCCACCTCACCGATCCTGCCGTACGCCCGGACACGCCGGGCCGGGCGCAGGCCGCCGATCGGGTGGGAAACCGTGCGTTTGCCCCACCCGGTCCGGCGCCGTGGCGAAGAGTGTCGGCGGAGGCTGTCGTCGACGGCAGGCACGACGACGTGTCGCGCGCGGAGGTGTGAGATGAGCGACCCGACCGGGCCCGTCCGCAACGTCGTCCTGGTGCACGGCGCGTACGCCGACGGCTCCTCCTGGTCGGACGTCATCCCGCTGCTGCAACGGGCCGGGCTGACGGTGACCGCGGTGCAGAATCCGCTCACCTCCCTGGCCGACGACGTCGCCGCCACCAACCGTGCCCTCGACCGTCAGGACGGACCGACGGTGCTGGTGGGTCACTCGTGGGCGGGCACTGTCATCACCGAGGCCGGCAACCACCCGGGGGTGACCGCCCTGGTCTACGTCGCGGCCCGCGCGCCGGACGCCGGGGAGGACTTCACCACGCTCGCGGCGAGGTTCCCCACGCCGCCCGCGAACTCCGGTCTGGTCCACCACGACGGGTACGCACAGCTCAGCGAGGAGGCGTTCCGCAACGACTTCGCGGGCGGGGTCGACGAGGCCCGGGCGCGGGCCCTCTACGCGGTGCAGGGGCCGATCGCGGGCGACCTGTTCTCCGGTCGTACCACTGTCGCCGCCTGGCGGGACCGGCAGTGCTACTACTCGGTCTCCACCCAGGACCGCACCACCGCGCCCGAGCTGGAGCGGTTCCTGGCCGAGCGGATGGACGCGACGACGATCGAGGTCGAATCGTCGCACCTGGCCATGGTCACCCACCCCGAGACGATCGCCGACCTCATCCTGATGGCGACCCGGGGCACGCGCGCCCCCGCGTCGCGCGGGTAGCACCCCGGCGACGCCGCGGCGGCGCTGGCACTCACCCTCAGCGACCACGAACACGCCATGCTCACCGATCCGTACACACCCCGGCAGCCGACCGGCTACTGAGCCGGCGCGGCCGCCGGCGCGCATCGGGCGTGCCGGCGGCCGCCAGGCGGGAGCGCCTGGGCTTGACGGGGCGCAGACATCGGAGGTTTACTGCCTCAACGACGCCAGTCGATGCATTCTGTCCGTCCATACTGGTCGGTCGGAGTCATCGGCTGACTCGACCACCCCAGCACCGCGCACCTCAGCCGAGCATCGGCGGCCCGGCTTTCCGCACCACCGCCACCCTGGCCCCGTCGGCCTGCCCGTGGGCAGGCCCGGGGTCGACGCTCAGCAGAGGAGCACCCCCATGCGTTCCCGTCCCCGTTTGTTGGCACTCATCACCGGCCTGGCCGTGATGCTGGCCAGCCTGGTCGCCCTGCCGACCCCCGCCTCGGCGGCGCCGCTGACCAAGGTCCTGGTGTTCAGCAAGACCGCGGGCTTCCGCCACTCGTCCATCCCGAACGGCATCGCCGCGATCCAGCAGCTCGGCTCGGCCAACGGCTTCACGGTGACCGCGACCGAGGACGCCGCCCAGTTCACCACCGCCAACCTGGCCCAGTACCAGGCGGTGGTCTTCCTGTCGACGACCGGCGACGTGCTCGACGCCAGCCAGCAGACGGCCTTCGAGTCGTACATCGCCGCCGGCGGTGGATACGTCGGCGTGCACGCCGCCGCCGACACCGAATACAGCTGGCCGTGGTACGGCTCGCTGGTCGGCGCCTGGTTCGACTCGCACCCGGCGATCCAGACCGCGACGGTGAAGATCGAGGACAGCACCAACCCGTCGACCGCGCACCTCGGCACCACCTGGGTCCGCTCCGACGAGTGGTACAACTACCGCACCAACCCCCGCTCCAGCGCACGGGTGCTGGCCAGCCTCGACGAGTCGTCGTACAGCGGCGGCAACATGAGCGGCGACCACCCGATCACCTGGTGCAAGGCGTACGGCGGCGGACGGGCCTGGTACACCGGCCTCGGGCACACCGAGGCGTCGTACACCGACCCGAAGTTCACCCAGATGCTGCTCGGTGGCCTCCAGGTCGCCGCCGGCTCGGTGACCGCCGACTGCTCGCCGCGGACCACCACCCCGCCGCCCACCGGTAGCGGCTCCACCCTGCGGGCCCGCGCCAACAACCAGTACGTGAGCGCGCCCAACTCGACCACCGCGCTGATCGCCAACAAGACCTCCGTCGGCACCAGTGAGCGGTTCGACCTGGTCAACCTCGCCAACGGCAACGTGGCGCTGCGCGCCAAGAGCAACGGTCAGTACGTCGCGGCCGAGAACGCCGGGGCCGCCGCACTGATCGCCAACCGGGCCACCGCGGGCGCCTGGGAAACGTTCCAGCTCGTCCGCAACTCCGACGGCACGGTGAGCCTGCGGGCCACTGTGAACAGCCGCTACGTCGCGGCCGACAACGCTGGCGCCTCCCCGCTGATCGCCAACCGGACCACCATCGGTCAGTGGGAGAAGTTCGACCTGGTCACCACCAACTGACCTGGTCCCCCGCTCGTTCTCCACCACCCCACCTGGTCGTGGTGCGCCCCCGCGCGCCCGTACCCCCGATCGTCGAGAAAGGACGATCATGCTCTCGTATCCCCGGCGCTGGCCCCGGGCGCTCTTCGCGGCGGTGCTCACCGTCGCGAGCGCGGCCCTCGCTGTGGCTGCCCCGTCCACCGCCCAGGCGGTGGTGATTCCCGCCTCCGACTATCAACAGGTCAAGCTCGCCACCGGCTCGTCCGAGCTGGGCGAGGCCATGTCCCTGGCCGTGCTGCCCAACCGCTCGGTCCTGCACACCGCCCGAAACGGCGTCCTGCGGGTGACCGACGTGGCCGGCAACACCAAGGTCTCCGGCACCCTGTCGGTCTACACCCACGACGAGGAGGGGTTGCAGGGCGTCGCCGTCGACCCCAACTTCGCCACCAACCGGTGGATCTACCTGTACTACTCGCCCACGTTGAGCACCCCGTCCGGGGACGCGCCGACCACCGGCTCGCAGTCGGACTGGGACCGGTGGAAGGGGCACCTGCGGCTGTCCCGGTTCACCCTCAACTCCGACGACACGCTCAACCTGGGCAGCGAGAAGATCGTGCTCCAGGTCGCCAACGACCGTGGGCAGTGCTGCCACGTCGGCGGTGACCTGGACTTCGACGCCGCCGGCAACCTGTACCTGACCACCGGCGACGACACCAACCCGTTCGAGTCGTCCGGCTACGCCCCGCTGGACGAGCGGACCGACCGCAACCCGCAGTTCGACGCCCAGCGCTCGGCGGGCAACACCAACGACCTGCGGGGCAAGCTGCTGCGGATCAAACCGCAGTCGGACGGCACGTACACCATCCCGTCGGGCAACCTGTTCGCCCCCGGCACGGCCAACACCCGTCCGGAGATCTACGCGATGGGTCTGCGCAACCCGTTCCGGATGAGCGTCGACAAGGCGACCGGCGTGGTCTACCTCGGTGACTACGGCCCGGACTCGGGGAGCACCAACTCCAGCCGCGGCCCGTCCGGTCAGGTGGAGTTCAACCGCATCACGGCGCCGGGCAACTTCGGCTGGCCGTACTGCACGGGCAGCAACACGAGCACGGAAACATACAATGAATACACCTTCCCGTCCGGGCCGTCGCAGTCGAAGTACAACTGCACGGGCGGGCCGACCAACAACTCGTTCCGCAACACCGGGCTCGGCACGCTGCCCGCGGCGAAGCCAGCCTGGATCAAGTACGCCGGCGACTCCGGGTCACCGTCGGAGTTCGGCAGCGGCTCCGAGTCGCCGATGGCCGGGCCGGTGTACCGGTACGACGCGTCGCTCAACTCCAGCATCAAGTTCCCGTCGTCGCTGAACGGCCTGTTCTTCGCCGGCGAGTACGGCCGGCGCTGGATCAAGCCGATCGCGATCAACGCCGACGGCTCGCGCGGGGAGATCTCCAGCTTCCCGTGGAGCGGCACCCAGGTGATGGACATGGCGTTCGGCCCGGACGGCGCGTTGTACGTGCTGGACTACGGCACCGGCTCGAACAACCAGGCGCTGTTCCGGATCGAGTACATCGGTGGTGGCAACCGCAGCCCGATCGCGGTCGCCTCGGCGAACCCGACCTCGGGGGCGAACCCGCTGACTGTCAACTTCTCGTCGGCCGGCAGCTCCGACCCGGAGGGCGGTGCGCTGAGCTACCTGTGGACGTTCGGCGACGGCACCACGTCCACGGCGGCGAACCCCACCAAGACGTACACCACGAACGGCACCTACTCCCCCACGTTGAAGGTCACCGACCCGACCGGGTTGTCCGGCACGGCGAGCCTGGTCGTCACCGTCGGCAACACGGCACCGACGGTGACGCTCAGCTCCCCCGCCGACGGGCAGCTGTTCACCTTCGGTGACACGGTGTCGTACCAGATCAGCGTGAGCGACCCGCAGGACGGCACGATCGACTGTGCCAAGGTGAGCCTGACCTACGCCCTGGGCCACGACAGTCACGCCCACCAGATCACCTCGAAGAACGGGTGCAGTGGCTCGATCACCCTCCCGACCGACGGGGAGCACGACTCCGCGGCCAACATCTACGGGGTCTTCGACGCCGCCTACACCGACAACGGCGGGCTGACCACGCACAGCATCAGGACGCTGCAACCGAAGCACCGCCAGGGTGAGCACTTCGGCGCCCAGGCCGGTGTCCAGGCCACCGACCACACCAACGCCGAGGGTGGCCGCACGGCCGGCTTCATCGAGAACAACGACTGGATCTCGTACCAGCCGTACAACCTGGCCAACGCCAACCGCTTCACCGTACGGGCGTCGTCGGCCGGCGCGGGCGGCACGATCGAGGTCCGGGCCGGGTCGCCACCGGCACCCTGCTGGGCACCGTCACGGTGCCGGTGACCGGCAACTGGGAGACCTTCGTCGAGGCGTCCGGCACGATCAGCAACCCACCCACCGCGTCGACGACGCTGTACCTGGTCTTCAAGGGTGGGTCCGGCTACCTGTTCGATGTCGACGCGTTCACCTTCGCCACCGGCACCGGTAGCAGCGCACCGGCGACCACCCTGCGGGCGCAGGTCAACAACCAGTACGTGTCGGCGGTCGGCACCAGCGCGTTGATCGCCAACAAGGCAAGTGTCAGCAGCACCGAGCAGTTCGACCGGGTGGACGCCGGCAACGGCGCCATCGCCCTGCGGTCGCGCGCCAACGGGCTCTACGTCTCCGCCGAGAACGCGGGCGCGGAGCCGTTGATCGCCAACCGCACGTCAGTGGGTGCGTGGGAGACCTTCCAGCTCATCAACAACTCGGACGGGACGGTCAGTCTGCGCGCCACGATCAACAACCAGATCGTGGCCGCCGAGAACGCCGGAGCGGGGGCGTTGATCGCCAACCGCACCTCGGTCGGGTCCTGGGAGAGGTTCGTCCTGGCCACCGGCTGACCGATGGTGGGCCCGGCCTGGTCTCGACCAGGCCGGGCGCTACCGGGTGAAGTAGGCGGCGCTCTCCGCGTCGGCCGGGTAGTAGGACTCGACCGAGATCTCGTCGATCGTGATGTCGAGTGGCGTGCCGAAGGTGGTGATGGTGGAGAACAGCCGCAGCTCCCGCCCATCGACCCGCAGGATCATCGGGAGCACCACGTCGGCGTCGACGCGCCGGGCCACCGGTTCGTCGGGCCCTGGTTCCAGCAGTTCCTGGTAGAGCGCGGCGAGCTCCGGGTCGGCGGCGACGGTGAGCTGACGCGAGATCCGGGCGCGGAACACCGCTCGCACGTCCGCCAGGTTGACGACCAGGGCGCCGAAACCGCGCGGGTCCAGACCCAACCGGACCAGGTTCACCGGTGGCCGCAACAGATCGGGCGCGACGTGCGCGAAGAACGGGTCCACCGCGCGGTTGGTCATGACGATGTTCCACTGCCGGTCGAAGACCAGCGCCGGGTACGGCTCGTGCGCCTGGAGCACTCTACGAACCGCGCCGAGGGCAGCGGACAGCGCGCTGTCGTCGAGCGGGCGACGCCGGTACCGGGGCGCGAAGCCGGCGGCGAGCAACAGCTGGTTGCGGTCGCGCAGCGGAACGTGGAGCTGATCGGACAGCCGGACGATCATGTCCGCGCTCGGTGTGGACTTGCCGGTCTCGATTAGGCTGACGTGCCGGGCCGAGACATCCGCGGCGATCGCCAGGTCGAGTTGGCTGAGCCCTCGGCGCTTGCGCCACTGCCGTAGGAGTTCCCCGACCGTCAGCACGATCATGAGCGTACTCGTCGTCGGCGCGAAGGCGATGAAGTGCGACTTCATCGACAGCCGAACCGGCCGGGGCAACACTGACCGGCATGACCATCGAGAACAGGGACATCGTCGGACGCGCGCTGGCGACGCTGATCGAGACGGGCGACGTCGACAGCCTCGCGTCCTCGTTGAGTGAGGACTTCGTCCACCACCGATCGGACTCGACAACCTCGACCAAGGCGCAGTGGCTCGCCCGGGTGCGTGCCGCGCTGGGTCCGACCGCCGGCATGCGGGTCGACGTCACCCACCTCCTGGCCGACGGTGACCACGTCGTGGTGCACTCACGACGCTGGCTGCCCGACGCGGGACCGGAGCTCGTGGTCGTCGACGTCGTGCGCGTCGCCGAGGGACTTATCGCCGAGATGTGGGAGATCATCGAACCGGCGGCCGACACCGCCGCCAACACCGCGTGGTGGGACGCCGCCGCGCAACGCCTAGCGGTCGAGGGCGCGGCGACGACCGGCGGGACCCGCTCGACGGCGGGCTAGATCGGGAAGCGGCCGTGTCGCCAGTGCCAGTGACCACCGGCGCGCAGGTGGTCGATGATCGCGCGCTGGAGCGCGGTGCGGCGGGGCAGCTCGTCCAGCGGCGTGCTCAGCGTGCGGAACCCGAACCGCAGCACCTCGACGTCGCCGTTCGGGCCGTCGTCCTCCCGGTAGGGCTCCAGCTCGAACATCCGCTGGAACCGGACGATGTTGGAGTCCTCCGGAAGGTATTCGCGTAGCTGCGGGTCGAGCAGCCACGAGGCGCAGGAGAACGCCGGGTAGCGCTCGTCGGGGAAGTGCCGGGGGAAGAACGCCCGGGCCTCGTCGAGCGACGCCGCGACCGACTCCGGGGTCAGCGGCCCCGAATCGGGGACGTGCAGGCCGATGGCGCCGTCGCCGCGTTGGTGCTGGAGCCGGCCCAGCTCGTAGACGCTGCCGCGCACGTGCAGCGTCAGCCAGCTCTGCATGATCGGCCAGCCCTCGCCGCGCATCCGCCTGTCGATCGCGAGGTTGCGGCCCAGGTCCGCGAGGGTCACCCAGGACACCGCGTCCGGGATGCCGTGCTCGTGGTGGTATGCCCGCGCCAGGTCGACCAGGGCCAGGTACGCGTACACGAAGAGGTGCCGCCAGGCGGGCCCCCCGCTCGCGCGGCAGATCCGGGCCGGGCGGCAGCCACTCGTAGCCGGCGAAATCGGCGCGGACCAGGGCGATCGTGCGGTCCAGCAGCCAGCGCAGCTCCGGCGTCCACAGTGCCGAGTCGGCGTCGGGCCAGCCCCGCATGATCTCGGCCGCGTCGCTCGGCGGCACCGCGAGCCGGTCGAGGATCGCGGGCGCGTCGGCCTTGGCCGGCAGCGGGGCCGACGGCCCGTCACCGGCGAGCCGGTGGACGCGCTCGACCTCCTCGACGGGCACCCCCAGCCGGGCGGCGATGTCGTCCAGGTCCACCCGGACGACCCTACCGGCGGCCGGATCGGCGGTGTGCCCCGCACGAGGGGCTCACGAGTCCGCGGGCACCCCGGCGTCGAGTTGGCCGATCATCGGGGCGAGCAGGTCGTTGAGTTCCCGGGCCAGCACCACGACGGCCCGACGCGCCGTGGACGCGACGTCGTCCCGCGGGCCGGCCGGCGCGGGCGGCAGGTCACCGAGCGGAACGGGCGCCTCCACCGCGAGCAGGGCGCGCAGGTGCGGGCGGCGCGTCTGATCCTGCTCGGTCGGCGTCGTGAACTGGCCGAACAGCCGGGGCCAGTCGTGCCAACCCCGGTCGCGCTGCCACTGCCTGGTCCAGGTGAGCTCGGCCGGCCAGGGGGACGCCACGGTCACCGCGCACACCATGCTGCCGTCCCACGGGCTGCGGGCGCAGGCGGCCGAGATGATCCGCCGGTGCCAGCGGACGAAGCCGGGCGACAGCTCGCTGGCCAGCCGCCAGGCCGTCGCCGCGAACGTCACCGGCGCGATGTCGCCCCAGGCGTCGGCGAACTCGTCGACCCGGGCGAGCACCTCGGCCTCGTACCGGCCGCGCCCGTCGGTGCCGTGTTCACGGTCGAACTGCTCGTCCACCCAGAAGGCGCGCGGCTCCGGCATCCTCAACCCCGTTTCCCGGCGATGGCGTCCAGCACGTCGAACATATCCGTCAGGACACCGACGGGCCGCCGACGCCGCGCCGGCGCGCGTCGACGCGCGCCCGGGACTCGTGCGGCAGGAGCCTGAGCTGCCGACCGGGTACGGAGCCGGTGGCGGCTAGCCGACGAAGACGCAGAAGGGGTGCCCGGCCGGGTCGGCGTACACCCGCAGGGGTTCGTCGGCGTCGTCGATGCGGTCGTACCGCAGCCGGCCGCCGAGGCGTAGCACGCGCTCGTGCTGGACCAGCAACTCCCGCACGGACGCCACGGTCAGGTCCAGGTGCAGCTGCTGCGGCACGGTGTGCTCTGGCCACGTCGCCTCCGGCAGGTGATCCACCTGCTGGAACGCGATCTGCGGGCCGCCGTCGGGTGCCCTCAGCACCAGCCAGTCACGGCCGCGTTCGTCGGATCCGCCCGCCGCCGGCGGCTCGTCACCGGGCCGGTAGGTGAAGCCCAACAGCTGCCGGTAGAACTCGGCCAACGCCCGCGCGTCGGTGCAGTCGAGGACCACCGAACCGAGCTTGGGCACGCTCTCCTGGTCGACCATCATCACCTCCGGCTGCCATTCTGGCCCCGCCGCCTCCCCCTCGCATCCGCAGCGACGGCCGACGCAGTCAGGCAACCGTCACGTCCTGGACATCTACAACGTCGCGAAGAACAAGCAGTGACCGGAGCCGACCCCCGACGGTGACCGTGGCTTGACAAGGAGCGGCCTGCGGAGTGGACGATGCGGTGTGCGGATTCTGGTGATCGGTGGCAGTGGTCTGATCGGCGCCCACGTGGTGGACGTGTTGCGGGCGCGCGGCCATGCCGCGACCACGGTGGCGCGTACCGCCCAACCCGGCGTCGACCACCAGGCCGATGTCGGGGCCGCCTCCGTCGACGAACTGCGGTCGCTGCTCGCCGGCCACGACGGCGTCGTGTACGCCACCCGCACCGACGAGCAGCGACCGCTGCCCAGACCGATCTACCCGCGGTTTCGCCGCGACAACGTCGAGCCGGTGGTACGCCTCTGCACCGCCGCCCGCCTGGAGGGCCTCACCAGAGGCGTCGTCATGGGCTCGTACTACACCTACTTCGACCGGCTGCACCCGCAGTGGCGGCTCGCCGAGCGGCACACGTACATCCGCTGCCGCCTGGAGCAGGCCCGGGAGGGACGGGCCGCGGCCGCCCGGACCTGCCGGTCGCCGTCCTCGAACTGCCCTTCGTCTTCGGTCGATCCGGTGACCGGCTGCCCAACTGGGCCGGGCCGCTGGACCGGTGGGCGCGCTCGGGTACCCCGCTGCTCGCCCCGACCGGCGGTAGCGCCGCGGCCTCGGCCCGCAGCGTGGCGGACCTCGCGGTCGACGCCCTGGAGCAGGCCAGCGGCGCGGACATCCCGGTCGCCGACGTCAACCTCCCCTGGGCCGACATGCTCGCCCGGATCGCCGAGGCGGTCGGTCGACGCCGCCGCGTCGTCCGTCTGCCGGCCGGCGCGGCGCGGGCCGCGCTGCGACTCGGCGGCGCGACGCAGGCCCTCGGTGGCAAGGAGTCGGGGATCAACCCCCGCTACCTGGCCGACCTCCTGCTCACGGACCTGTTCATCGAGCCGACCACCGGCCGCTCGCTGGACTCGGCGCTGCGCGAGACCTTCCCCGCCGGCGACCCGCCCTAGTGCGGCAGCCGCCGCTGGGTGGCGGCGACGGCGTCTGCGGCGACAGTGAGCGGGTCGGCGGGCGCGGCCGAGGAGATGACCGAGGTCAGGGCCGCCGGTGCCGAGGAACCCGTGCCGGACGTTGCTGGCGATCGAGGCGAGCATCGGCGGCTGGAACGGCAGGAGGGTGTCATCGGCGAGTAGCCGCGCGCGGTACTCCTCCAGCCCGATCGTGCGGTGCGCGATGCCGAGACGCTCAGCGACATCGGTGGCGGTGAACGGGTCACCGACCAGGTCGTAGATCATGCCGACGTGTGCGGTCGGGTCGCTCGCGACGACGGCCGCGGCCTCGGCCAGGTCCGCCCGCGCCACCGCGGCGAGCGCACCGTCGCCGAACGCCGATTCCAGGCCGTCCGGCCCGCGGGCCAGCAGCGCACCGAACAGCTCGGCGTAGAGCCCATTGCGGAGGACCGTCCAGCCGAGTCCGCTGGCCCTGATCAGATGCTCGGTCGCGCGGTGGGCGAGGGCGAAGCCCAGGTGATCCCCCGCACCGGTCAGGCTGGTGTAGACGACATGTGCCACGCCGTCGCGGACCGCCGCGTCGAGAACAGCCCGGTGGCGTACGACGACCCGGTCGTCCTCGGCGTACCCGGCCGAGACGAGGACCACTGTCGAGACGCCGGTGAGGTCGAGGCTCGCGGGTTCGTCGAAGTCGACCCGACGTTGCCCCGCCGTGGGGGTACGGCTGCCGCCCAGGGCGGGCGCCCCTCGCCCGGCCAGTTCCTGCAAGGTGCGCGAGGCCAGTTGCCCGTTCGCGCCGGTCACCATGATCATTGCGGTTGTGTCTCCCACCGTGGTTCTCTTCAGTAACTACGACGGTGAGAGCCTGAATCGGCTGCGACCGGCCCACAAGGAGGCAGTTTCGTGTCACCGACGCACACCGAGGTAACCCACAGCACCGCGGACCTCGAACCCTGCGGGCAGGCGGAGCACCCCGACTGTGGGATCCGCGACGTCCTCGACCGCGTGGGGGACAAATGGTCGGTGCTCGTGATCGTCGAACTTGCCAGCGGACCCCGGCGCTTCCGGCAACTCCAGCGGGCCATCGACGGGATCTCCCAACGCATGCTGACCCTTACGGTCCGCCGGCTGGAACGAGACGGCCTCGTCCGTCGTACCGTCTATCCCAGCGTGCCCGCCCAGGTCGACTACCGCCTCACCCAGACCGGCGCGAGCCTCACCCACCTCGTCAAAGCGCTCGCCGACTGGTCACTTGCGCACCGCGCCGCCATCGCCCAGGCCCGACAGGACTACGACGGCGCACACCCCGACAACGAGATCCGCTGACGCCGGACTGTCATCGACGAATAGGCACTGCCTCACGGTTTGTCGGCGAAAGGCAGGGGTACCACCCGCAGTGCTCCGGCGGACCGCGTCACCCCAGGCGCTGGCTCCGGAGCGCGACACTCGCCGCCCGGCCCAGGAGGCAGCAATGCAGGCAATGGTCTACCGCGGCCCCTACCGCATCCGGGTGGAGGAGAAGGACCGGCCCCCGATCGAGCATCCCAACGACGCGATCGTACGGGTGACCCGGGCCGCGATCTGCGGCTCCGACCTGCACCTCTACCACGGCATGATGCCCGACACCCGGGTCGGGATGACCTTCGGTCACGAGTTCGTCGGCGTCGTCGACGAGGTGGGCCCGTCGGTGCGGAACCTCAAGCCCGGTGACCGCGTCATGGTCCCCTTCAACGTGTACTGCGGATCGTGCTTCTACTGCGCCCGTGGCCTGTTCAGCAACTGCCACAACGTCAACCCGAACGCCACGGCCGTGGGCGGGATCTACGGCTACTCGCACACGTGCGGCGGGTACGACGGCGGCCAGGCCGAGTACGTCCGGGTGCCGTTCGCCGACGTCGGCCCGAGTCCCATTCCCGAGTGGATGGACGACGACGACGCGGTTCTGCTCACCGACGCCCTCGCCACCGGCTACTTCGGGGCGCAGCTCGGCGACATCGTCGAGGGCGACGTGGTGGTGGTCTTCGGTGCCGGGCCGGTGGGCCTGTACGCCGCCAAGTCGGCCTGGCTGATGGGCGCCGGCCGGGTCATCGTCATCGACCACCTCGACTACCGGCTGGAGAAGGCGGCGTCGTTCGCCCACGCCGAGACCTACAACTTCGCCGAGTACGACGACATCGTGGTGCACCTGAAGAAGATCACCGATCACCTGGGTGCCGACGTGGCCATCGACGCGGTCGGGGCGGAGGCCGACGGCAACTTCCTCCAGCACGTCACGGCGGCGAAGCTGAAGTTGCAGGGCGGCTCGCCGGTCGCCCTGAACTGGGCGATCGACTCGGTCCGCAAGGGTGCCACCATCTCGGTGATGGGCGCGTACGGGCCGATGTTCAGCGCGGTGAAGTTCGGCGACGCGCTGAACAAGGGGCTGACCCTGCGGATGAACCAGTGCCCGGTGAAGCGGCAGTGGCCACGCCTGTTCGAGCACGTCCGCAACGGCTATCTGAAGCCCAGCGACCTCGTGACCCATCGGATTCCGCTGGAGCACATCGCCGAGGCGTACCACATCTTCTCCGCCAAACTCGACGGCTGCATCAAGCCGCTGATCGTCCCGAACGCCGCCTGACCGAACGCCGCCCTGACCAGACCGGGAGCCGACCATGCCGTACTCAGCGGACAAGCCGAAACTGGCCGAATCGAGCGACGAGTTGCGGGCCCGTATCCCCGGGTGGGGCGTCGACCTCGACCCGAAGGACCGGCCCTCGGTGCCCAAGCTGCGCTTCGATGCGAACCTCAACGGCGCGCACTGGGAGTTTCCCGAACGCCAGCCCGAGAAGTGGCCGCGGGAGCGGTCAATCGAGCACAAATTCCTCACCCCCGTCTTCGGCACCGCCTGCCCACCCAAGGGGCTCTCCGGGATGATCCGCCGGTACTCCTACCGCACCTACAGCGAGGGGCGCGCCGCCCACTGGCTGCTCCTGCTCGCGGCGGACCGGGTGGACGCGGTGGAGAGCACCCTCGGGTCGTTGCTGAGCCGCCGCCCGGACAACCCGGTCACCGAGACCGGGGTCCGCAGCGAGTTCACCCACCACGGACTCGCCTCGCGGCTGGCCGGCAAGCGGGCGGACCGCGCACACCACCCGCTGGACCCGATCATCGTCGCCGCGCCCTGGGTGCTGGCCGGCGGTGCCGTGTACCTGGCGCTCAGCAGGGTCGTCAGGCGCCGCAGAACCTAGTCAGAGCCCCGCGCCCGGTTCGGTCGACGGCGGCCGGGGAGGCTGGGCCTGCCGCACCGCGAGGTCGACGAACTCGGGCACCAGCGGCGAGCTGTTCTCCTCGGCCCAGGCCAGGCAGACCTGGTTGGGCCCGAGGTCGGCGACGGGCAGGTGGACGACGTCCGGCCGGGTGTAGAACGTCGCGGTCGACAGCGGCAGGATCACCACCCCCGCGTACGCGGCGACGTGTTCCAGTTTCTCCTCGACCGAGTTCAATTCCGGCCGGGGGGCGGCGGGTTCGCTCGGGCGGTTCGGCAGGTCCCGCCACTCCGGCACCGCGTCCGGGTCCTGGAGCAGACGTTCCTCGCCCAGTGCGGCGAGGTCGACGGACGCCGCGCCGGCGAGGCGGTGCTCGCTGGGCAGGACCACGACGCGGGGTTCGGTGAACAGTGGGCGCAGCCGCAGGCCACGCTGGTCGGTCGGCAGCCGCACGTAGCTGACGTCGGCGCGACCGTCGCGCACCACAGCGGCCTGGTCGGCCCAGGACGTGCGGAGGACACCGACGGTCAGGTCGGGGTGCAGCTGAGCGAGGGCGCGGGCCTCGGCGGTGACGATGATGCCGGGCATGAACGCGATGGTGAACGTCTGCCGATCGTGCGCCGCCCGTTGCACCCGTCGACGCAGCGCCTCCGCCGAGGCGAGCAGCGCCCGGGCGTCGGTCAGCAGTTGACGACCGGCCTCGGTCAGCACGGTGGAGCGGCGATCCCGGACGAAGAGCTCGGCCCGGAGTTCCTGCTCGAACGCCCGGATCTGCCGCGACAGGACCGGTTGGGCGATGTGCAGCCGCGCGGCGGCCCGGCCGAAGTGCAACTCCTCCGCGACCGCCACGAAGTAGCGGAGCTTGCGCAGATCGACGTCCATCCGGCTCCCGTCCGTGCTCGCTCCCGGTTATGTCACGGTACCCGACGCGTTGATGCCCAACGGGCATCACAGCAGGTGAAAGAGGTCTTGGACGCGGATCGCGGCGTCGACGCACTGTGGTAACCGTCCGCACCACACGATCCGGAAGGAACCGATCATGCCCCTCACCGACCAGCGCGTCGTGGTCCTCGGCGGAACCTCGGGCATCGGCCTCGCCACCGCCGCCCGGGCAGCCCGGGAGGGCGCCCGGGTCGTGGTGGCCTCCCGTCACCGGCGCAGCGTGGACCGCGCCCTGGCGACCCTGCCGAGCAGCACCACGGGGTACGTCGCCGACCTCGCCAACCCCGCCGACGTCGCCCGGCTGTTCCAGGACCTCGGCCCGTTCGACCACCTCGTCTACACCGCCGGTGAACCGCTCGCGCTGATGTCCGTCGACGCCCTCGACCTCACCGCCGCCCGGACCGCCTTCGACCTGCGCTACTTCGGCGCCCTGTCGGCGGTCAACGCGGCCCTCCCGCTCCTGCGGCCCGGCGGGTCGATCACCCTCACCACCGGCACCGCCAACCACCGGCCGAACCCAGGTTGGTCGGTGGCGGCCAGCATCACCGGGGCGATCGACGCGCTGGTCCGCTCGCTCGCCGTCGAACTCGCCCCGATCCGGGTCAACGCCGTCTCGGCCGGCGTCATCCGCTCACCGCTGTGGGACGCCCTGCCCGAGGACACCAGAGAGCAGATGTACGCCCAGCTCGGCGACTCGCTTCCGCTCGGCCGGGTGGGCGAGCCCGAGGAGGTCGCCGAGGCGTTCGCCTACCTCCTGCGCTCGACCTACGCCACCGGCACGATCGTGACCGTCGACGGCGGCACCCTACTCGCCTGACCCGTGCCGGCCGCCCGCCCAGCGCCGCCGAGACCCGCGCACCTTTCGGGATGGTGGTCCGCCCCGACCCCGAGGCCGCGCCAGCCCTGGCGGCGCGGCCTCGGGCCCGGCGTCAACGCAGCTGTTCGGCCAGCCCGACGATGATGCCCTCCGGGCCACGGACGTAGCAGAGCCGAAAGATGTCCTCGTAGGGTTCCAGCTCACCGACGAGTTCGGCGCCGTGGCGGCGCAGCCGGGCAATGGTGTCCTCGACGTCGTCGACGGCGAACATGATGCGACGGATGCCCAGCGTGTTCGCCGGCGCGTCCCGCGGCTCGCTGCTGATCGCCTTCGGCCTGCTGAACATCGCCAGTTCGACCTTGCCGTGACCGTCCGGGGTGCGCAGCATCGCGACCTCCTGCCGCACGTCGTCGACCCCGATCACCCGCTCCACCCACCGCCCCTCGACCGGCCCTCGCCCCTCCAACTCCATGCCCAGTTCGACGAAGAACGCAATGACAGCGTCAAGGTCCTCGACCACGATGAGGACGTTGTCCATCCGCTGGATCGCCATGCTGGATCTCCTCGTTTGCGGTGCGGTCACAGTCGCCGCATTCTCTCCTGGGACGGAGCCGCCCGGCGTTTCTCGACATCCGCTCAGCGGTCCGGCGTCCCCAGTTCGACGGTGAGGTCTTCCTCGGCGGCCAGCACGGCACCGCCGAACTCCGCCCGGGCGCGGCCACCGCAACGGCCCGGTCGTTGCCCACGGCTGCACCCCGGGATCAACCGGGGTGGCGGAGGCTCGCGCGTGTCAGCCGAGCGGCTCGGGAAGGGGCACCTCTCCCCTGATCGCCTTCTCACTCAGTTCGATGCGCTCAGGGTGGAGTGTGTTCTCTTTCAGCGGGTGGCTGGGCGCGTTGACGCAGCGCTGGCCTGACTGAGCACTGCAGACCGGGCACTGGAGGAAGTAGCCGCTGGACGGCACCAGCTCGACGCCCTGAGCCAGGGCCGATTTGCCGATCTTGACGATGGCCCTGTACAGGTCGTCGTCCTGGTGCCGGGCAGCGGCGGCGGCGGCCTCTCGCATGCCGCTCCAGAACTCTTCGACCGCATCTGGTTCGTCGACGTCAACCCGCATACTCCGGGCTGCCCGCCTTCGATCCGCCTAAACCTCACCATTCCCGGCGCTTCGCCTCGTACTCCCACCAGGTGACGTCGGCAACCGATGACCGCACCGCCAGCCGGGCGAAACGAGTCAGCGCCGCAGGGGCCTCCGGCGACCATCAGGGCGTCCAAGCCTGGTCGGATCGGGCGCGGGTCCTGTCTGGGTCCTGTTGATCAGGCATGATGACGGCATGCCGAGCCCTGTCGATCTTCGGTCGATCCTGCCCGTCGACCTGCCCCTCGTGGAACGGCTGTGGCAGCTGTACCGGCACGACCTGTCTGAGTTCCGGGGCACCCTGCCGGACGACTCGGGCATGTTCACCCGTGGCCGCCTGCCGACCTATCTCCAGGACCCAGCCAGCTCGGGCTACATCATCTGCCAGGACACCCGGCCCGTGGGCTTCGCATTCGTCTCCGGCTCGGAGAGTCAGCCGCTGCGCATCTGCGAATTCTTCGTCGTGCGGGCTGCGCGCGGCTCGGGCGTCGGACGTCTCGCCGCCCGGCAACTCCTCGCCAAGCACACAGGACGCTGGGAGATTCCCTTCCAGGAGGAGAACCCGGCTGCCGCGCGCTTCTGGCGCCGGCTCGCCGCCGAGGTCTGCCCGACCGGCTACCGCGAGGAACGGCGTGCTGTTCCCGGCAAGCCGCACATCCCTCCCGATACATGGTTACTGCTGACGGAGCCAAGGCGTACGGTGGTGGCCCCGTCGGGGTGAAGGCGCTTCCAGGCGGAGAGCTGAGCTTCGATCTGGACGCTGAGCCGCCCTGAGGATCCGCTAGCGTCCCTGCCCACTCTCTTCAGGTGTGGGGTCAATCCCGAGAAACGCGAGTGCCATCGCTCTGCCTCTGGAGGTGCTGAACTCCTGCAGAATTCGATCAATGCGCTCGCCTAGGTCGGCGACCTCGCGCGACTGCGGCCCTGCAACCTCGGCCTCCCACACCCGCCAGTGTGCGAAAGTTTCCAGCCTTACCAGCCGCTCATCGTCGGAGCTGGCGGCAACCTGACTCAGGGTCGCCTCAAGCAAGGTTCGCGCCTCTACCTCGCGGTGCCGCCTGAACAGAAAGTAGGCGTGCCCACGGTTGGCGTAGACCATCTGTCGCCTACCCTCGCTCCTCGCCGTTTCGCCAGCGACCCCCCAGATACCTTCGGAAGCTTCGTTGTAGCCGGTCTCCTCAAGCGCCACCGCGATCACTCGAAGTTCCGCACTCGTGAGGCTGACCTCGTGAGCCCGTATCAGAGACAGAGCTTGCTGAGCCAGTACTTCCATCCTCGTGTGCACGTTCTCCACGAGGTCGCCCGTCGTTATCTCCGCCTTGACCAAACCCTCAAGCAGCTCCGCCAACTCTCCGGTGATCACGGTCAGTCGGAGCCGGTCTGCGCGACGCGCCACTTGATGCCGCTCCAAGATGCCGTAAGCAGCCACCAGGAGCGCGGCGAAGCTGATCGCGAAGCTGAGGAGAGAAAGTTCCACGAACGACCAACCTATGCCCTGACGTCAACTCCGAGCGCTCGGTGGCGGGCGGGGCGAGGCAATGGTGGGGATGCCGGCCCGGGAAGCCGTTGACCGCCTGGAGACGGCACGATCATGGTTCCACGGCCCGCCGGACGACCTCAATCGCAGGTCAGGGCACCTGCCGGCGTCACTTGGCGTTGAAGAGAATGGCGCAGGTCACCGACCTGCAACAACGGTCCGAATAGGGCCTGTGAGCTGCGGAAACTCCTCGCACTCACTCACTCCAACTCACAGGCTCTCTCGGTGGCATGTGCCCAAGATGTGCCCACCGAATGGCCCCGCCAAGTACGGCGGCCCGGACTCGGAGATTGCAGCTCCGGCCGGGCCGCCGCACCCTGGATCGCGCACACGGATACGCGAGCCGGGGCCCAGCGTCGCTGATGGCTGTTGCGTTGCCGCCTATTCTAATCCGGTGCCTCTATCGCCCGACCTGCTGCTCTACCTAGCGACCCGCCCGTGGGAGTTGGGCGACCTGGCGACCTGGCTCGGCGCCACCGCGAACGTCGCTACGGTCATCCTCGCCCTGGCCGCAGCGTTGGTCGGTTACCGGGTCTACAAGGTGGAGTCCGGGCGCGACGCCCGCGCCGAACGCGAGCGCCGCGAGCGGGCTGCTGACGAACGACGGGTGCAGGCATCGCTGATCTCCGTCTGGTACGGGCGCAGCGCCGAGTCCACGCCTCTCTTTGGCCGATCCGGCTGGTCGGCCTACAACTGGGGCGGATGGATCGTCAACGCCTCGGACTCACCGGTCTATGACGCCACGTTGCGGTTCCACCGGCTCAGCACGCCAACCTCGGCCGCCGCCTCGTGGACGAACGGGGTGATCAGGGTAGTGCCGCCCTACCGTGGCGAGTTGCTCGTGTCCGTAAACGGTGAAGCCGCGCCTGACGATCTCACCGACGATGAGCGGAACGGCGACTTGGAGGTGAGTCTGTTGTTCCGCGACGCTGCGGGCCGACGGTGGCTGCGGGACAGGCGCGGCTATCTCCACGAGAAGGGCACCCCCCCTGACCTAATGGCAACAGCGATGGTGCTCGCCTGATCAAGAGCGGAGCCGGGTCCTCCGGGGGAGCTCGGCGGCCGGGTCGGTCGGCCAAATGCCGTCCTGCCGGCGGCGGCACTCAGGCTCCGGGCAGACGCAGTACCAGCCCAGCTCGTCGGACGGGATGCGGTCACCGCCGCAAGTGTGGGTCGACGTGGCCAGGATCCGGGGCATGCACCCGAGGCACGTCGACGGGGACACGTGAGGGGCCGGCCCCGAACTGGCGGCCGGCGTCACGATCGGTCAGAAGCTCTGGCCGGCGCGGAGCGAGTCAGCGAACGCCGCCCACTCGTCGGCGTCGACGACGATCTGCGTCTCCGGCCGCCGCGAGTTCCGAAGGATTCGGTTGCTGTCCTTGTCGATGGCGACCTCCAGGCAGTTCGGGCCGCTGTTGTCGCACCGGTTGGGCTTCACGAACTTGAGCTGCTCCATGGTTCTCCTTCGGTTGTTGTTCCGCCGGCCGTCGGATGCGGCCGGTCGTCGTGCGGGGTGGTTCGAGGGGCCATTCCGAGGGCCTCGCGCGCCCACGCGTCCTGCGCGCAGTCCGTGCCGGGGCATTCGATGCAGCAGCGCCGACCGGCCGCGTGAGCCTTGACGGTGAGCCGGGCGGAGTAGGTGACGTGGGCCCGGTCGACAGGCTCGTCGAGGCGGCTCACCGGGTCGCCCCGTCGGCGGCCTCGGCCAGGACGTCGACGTCGACCAGCAATTCCCAGCACCACGGGGCCGTGCAGTCGGACGACTCCCACGCACACTCCAGCCCGTGCCCCCGCAACCAGACGAAGGCGGGGTCGTCAGAGTCGTGGACGGACACGACCCGGATGTCGTGGTAGGTGTGGCCGGGCTGCCCGGGTGAGATCAGCCAGTCGCCAGGGCGCACGGACACCCGGGTGCCAGCGGCCGGCATGGTCTGGTCGGTCACCGGGCCCACCGGCTCGGAGGCGGTTCGTTGCGGATTCGGCATACCTGCTCAAGCAGCCGGGCCTGCGCGGCTGCCTGTTCACGGGCCTGGATCGCCGGGCCGGCCGGGTCGACCGGCAGGGGGACGGCCGTCAGCCGCCGCCACAGCTTGAGGACGGTGCGCATGCTGTCGCCTCCCCGGTCCGGGGGCGCGGCGATCCTCGCGGCAGCGCTGCAGTCGATCCGCGCCCGGCTCAGTGACCAGGACGGTATGTACGCACACGGACCGCGACGGGGACAGTTTGTCCCCGTGGGACAGCTACCCCTTTACGCCGATGGCGAGCGCCAGGTCCCGCGCGTCCTCACCCACGGTCCCCGGCCGGGACGACAGCTCCAACGCGGCCGTACGCGAGTAGGGGTTGTGCCGGACCGTGTCCACGCTTTCCCGCAACGCCCGGCCGAGCAGGTGCACCGCGGCGACTTCCTCACGGCGCAGCAGATGCGCGCGGGCGGCGTCGATCAGGTGCCCGGCGCGGCGAGTACGCGACGGCAGCGCGGTGTAGTTCGTCGAATCGGCGCGCCGTACCGCCTCCCCAGCGTGGCACAGGTCCGTCTCCAGCGTCACCGCGTACGCCGCGCAGGCTGCTGGCCCGAACATTAGCCACGGGTGCGCGTAGGTGGCGCCCAAGCGGCCAGCGGCGGCGTCGGCGGCGTCCCACGCCCGCCAGGCTTGCCCGTCGCGGCCGGCCTTGGCGTGACCGAGCGCGCGTCCCAGTTGAAGCTGCGCCCACCGCGCGTACTGCTCTGCGCCCGCTTCCCTGTCGACGAACTGCTCGGCGTCGACGAGCACGAGATCGGCGGCGTCGACTTGGTTCGCTGCGCGGTAGACGTGCGCGTAGTACCAGGCCGCGGCGGCAATCGCGTTGGGGTCGTCGGCGTCCTGAGCGGCGTTCATGGCACGGTCGGCCGCCAACCACACCAGTTCCGGGTACGGCTGGTGAGCGACGTACAACTGCGCCAGGTGGTAAACGCGGGCGAGTTCCGCCAGTGCTGTCCGCCGGTCCGTGCCGTCGAGTCGCCGCGACGAGCGTCGGGCGTCGTCGAGAAGCCCTGGCAACACGGCCGCCACTGCAGTGCGTTCGGTGCTGGATCGGTGCCACAGCGCCCACGCCTGATCGACGAGTCCCCGCAGCACGGCGACGGGCACCGGGTCACCGGCCGGCACGGTGGCGCGTTGCATCGACGCAGCGACGTTGTCGACGGCAGGGTGTCCGGCGCGGGTGACCGATGCGACGGGTAGGGACTGGTCGCCGGTCAGCTCGGCCAGGTCGGTGATGTCGAGAACTTCCGCCAGTCGCAGCAGCATGGGTAGCCGCGGCGTGAGTAGGCGTCCGTTCTCCAGGGCCTTGACCCAGTCGGCGCTGCGGCCGACGAGTCCGCCGAGGACGGCGCGGGTCTTCCCGGCGTGTTCGCGATGCGCACGTAGGCGAGTGCCGAAGGTGGTCGGCTCGGTCGTGGCCATGGTCGCTCCCAGGTAGAGGACTGGGCGGCGATCCCGCCGGCCTCTACACCGGCGGGCCGCCATCTCCCACGCTACCGCTGCCGCGCACCACCGTCACGCATCCGAGCACCGGGTCAGCGGGCCGTAACCCGGCCACGGGCCCGGCCCAGGTTGTCGGCCGACAGGACCCCACCGGTCAACGCCTCAGCGAAGTCCGGACCGAGGTTGCGCATCTCGTCGAGGATCTTCTCCAGGCGGTCGATGACCTGGTCCATTATCGGGGCCGGGGTGACCGGCTCCGGGCGGTCGGTGCCGTTGTAGATTGGCGGGGTTCCACCCGGGCATTACGTAACCGCCGTTGTCCATCGCGACGTGCAGGTGGTTGCGGTGCAACGGCAACTGCGTCGGCATCGTGGTCTTCCGACCCCGGGTCACCGCGTAGTCCCGGGTGCCGGAGCGGTGGATCAGCTCCAACAGCTGGCCCTGCCGGGCCATGAAGAACTGCGCCAGGCGGTCCTGGTTGTAGCCCATGAAGTCGACCGCACGCCCGGAGCCGTGCCACAGCGGGTCACCCGGCCGGTACGCGTTCCCGAACGTATACGGGATCCCCGACGCCTTGACCATGGCCATGATCGAGCGCCACACCCCGGAGTCCCCGCGCTGCGCGGACGCGACGACGGCCAGGCCCCCAACGCCGGCGTGACCTTCGACCGCGACGTGCCCCGCTCGCGCCCCGCGAAGGACGCCTGATCGATGTTCGTGCAGCTCAGAGGCCGTGCGCCGCCGCTGATTCTCATTTGGCGTTGAAGTAGCTGGCCTCCGGGTGGTGCACCACTATCGCGTCGGTGGCCTGCTCCGGCATGAGCTGGAACTCCTCGGACAGCTCGACCCCGATCCGGTCCGCGCCGAGCAGGTCCACGATCTTCGCCCGGTCCTCCAGATCGGGGCAGGCCGGGTAGCCGAACGCGTACCGGCAGCCCCGGTAGTCGTTGCGCAGCAGACCGGCCAGGTCCGCCGGGTCGTCGTGACCCAGCGGACGGCCGTCGGGCAGGGTCAGCTCGGCCCGGATGCGCCGGTGCCAGTACTCGGCGAGGGCTTCGGTCAGCTGCACCGACAGCCCGTGCACCTCCAGGTAGTCGCGGTACTCGTTGCGGGCGAACAGCTTCGCCGCGTACTCGCTGACCGGCTGACCCACGGTGACCAGTTGCAACGCGACCACATCGAGCTGGTCGCCCTTGGGCTTGAAGAAGTCCGCCAGGCAGAGCCGCCGCTCCTGCCGCTGGCGGGGGAAGGAGAACCGGACGCGCTCCGCGTGCCCGTTCTCGTCGAGCACCACCAGGTCGTTGCCCTCGGAGTACGCCGGGAAGTAGCCGTACACCACGGCGGCCTCGAGCACCTGGTCGGCGATCAGCCGGTCCAGCCAGTACCGCAGCCGAGGCCGCCCCTCGGTCTCGACCAGCTCGTCGTAGGAGGGCCCGTTGCCGCCCCGGGCGCCGTTGAGCCCCCACTGGCCGCGGAAGGTGGCCCGCTCGTCGAGCAGCGCCGCGTAGTCGGCCATCGGCACGCCCTTGACCACCCGGGTGCCGAGGAACGGCGGGGTGGGCACCGCCACGTCCACTGCCACGTCGGAGCGGACCGAGGAGTCGTGCAGCTCCGGCAGCGACTCGGTGACCATCGACCGCTGCCGTTCCCGGCGGGCGCGGCGGGCCGCGAGCGCCGCCTCCCGCTCCGGGTCGATCACCGGGGCGCCGCCGCGCTTGGCGGTCATCACCTTGTCCATCAGGGAGAGGCCCTCGAACGCGTCCCGCGCGTAGTGCACCTGACCGGGGAACATCGACCGCAGGTCGTCCTCGACGTACGCGCGGGTCAGCGCCGCCCCACCCAGCAGCACGGGCCACCGCTCGGCGACCCCGCGGGTGGCCATCTCGGCCAGGTTCTCCTTCATGATGACAGTGCTCTTGACCAGCAGCCCGGACATCCCGATCGCGTCGGCGCGGTGCTGTTCGGCGGCGTCCAGGATGGCGCTGATCGGCTGCTTGATGCCGATGTTCACCACCTCGTAGCCGTTGTTGGACAGGATGATGTCGACCAGGTTCTTGCCGATGTCGTGCACGTCACCGCGCACGGTGGCGAGCACGATGCGGCCCTTGCCGCCGTCCTCGGTGGTCTCCATGTGCGGCTCCAGGTACGCCACAGCGGTCTTCATCACCTCGGCGGACTGGAGCACGAACGGCAGCTGCATCTGGCCCGAGCCGAACAGCTCGCCGACCACCTTCATGCCGTCCAGCAGGATGTCGTTGATGATCGACAGTGGCGACCGGCCGCCGGCCATCGCCTCGTCCAGGTCGGCCTCCAGGCCGTTGCGCTCACCGTCGATGATCCGCCGCTTGAGCCGCTCGTCCAGCGGCAGCGCGGCCAGCTCCTGCGCCCGGCTGGCCCGCGCACTTGTCACGTCGACGCCCTCGAAGAGCTCCAGGAAGCGCTGCACCGGGTCGTACCCCTCGCGGCGCCGGTCGTAGACCAGGTCCAGGGCGACCTCGCGCTGCTCCTCGGGGATCTTCGACATCGGCAGGATCTTGCTGGCGTGCACGATCGCCGAGGTCAGACCGGCCTGCACGCACTCGTGCAGGAACACCGAGTTGAGCACCTGCCGCGCCGCCGGGTTCAGGCCGAAGGAGATGTTCGAGATGCCCAGGGTAAAGTTGACACCCGGGTAACGGCGGGCGGTCTCCCGGATCGCCTCGATCGTCTCGAGACCGTCGCGGCGGGTCTCCTCCTGGCCGGTGGCGATCGGGAAGGTCAACGCGTCGATCAGGATGTCCGCGCGGTCCAGGCCCCACCGGCCGGTCAGGTCGTCGATCAGGCGCGCCGCGACCCGGACCTTCCACTCCTTCGTCCGCGCCTGCCCCTCCTCGTCGATGAGCAGCGCCACCACCGCCGCGCCATGCTCACGGACGATCGGCATCACCCGCGCATAGCGGGAGTCGGGGCCGTCGCCGTCCTCGAAGTTGACCGAGTTGACCACGCAACGGCCGCCGAGCATCTCCAGCCCGGCCTCGACCACGGCCGGCTCGGTGGAGTCCAGCATGATCGGCAGGGTGGACGCGGTGGCGAACCGGCCGGCCAACTCGCGCATGTCCTGGGTGCCGTCCCGGCCGACGTAGTCCACGCACAGGTCGAGCAGGTGCGAGCCGTCCCGGGCCTGGCTGCGGGCGATCTCCACACAGGCCCGCCAGTCGCCGGCGAGCATCGCCTCCCGGAACGCCTTGGAGCCGTTGGCGTTGGTCCGCTCCCCCACCATCAGCACCGACGCGTCCTGGGCGAACGGCACCGGGTGGTACACCGAGGAGACGCCCGCCTCGTGCCGGGGCTCGCGCGCCGGGGCGACGGCGCCGTGCAACCGCTCGGCCAACACCCGGATGTGCTCCGGGGTGGTGCCGCAACAGCCCCCGATCAGGCCCACGCCGTACTCGGTGATGAACCGCTCCAGGGCCTCGGCCAGCTCCACCGGGGTCAGCGGGAAGTACGCCCCGTCGGCGGTCAGCACCGGCAGGCCGGCGTTCGGCATCACCGACAGCGGGATGCGGGAGTGCTGCGACAGGTAGCGCAGGTGCTCGCTCATCTCGGCCGGCCCGGTCGAGCAGTTGAGCCCGATCAGGTCCACCCCGAGCGGCTCGATCGCGGCCAGCGCCGCACCGATCTCGCTGCCGACCAGCATGGTGCCGGTGGTCTCCACGGCCACGTGACAGATGATCGGGACCGACCGCCCCAGCTCGGCCATCGCCCGCTTCGACCCGATGACCGCCGCCTTGACCTGGAGCAGGTCCTGGCAGGTCTCGATGATCAGCGCGTCCGCGCCGCCGACGATCAGGCCGGCGGCGTTCTCCTGGTACGCGTCGCGCAGGGTGGCGTAGTCGGCGTGCCCGAGGGTGGGCAGCTTGGTGCCCGGCCCGATCGAGCCGAGCACGAACCGGGGCCGATCCGGCGTGCTCGCCGCGTCGGCGGCCTCCCGGGCGATCCGGGCACCCGCCTCGGACAGCTCGCGGATGCGGTGCGGGATGTCGTACTCGGCGAGATTGGCGAGGTTGGCGCCGAAGGTGTTGGTCTCCACACAGTCCGCGCCGACCGCCAGGTAGGCGTCGTGCACTCCACGGACCACGTCCGGGCG
Organism: Micromonospora tarensis; assembly: GCF_016803395.1. GTDB lineage: Bacteria > Actinomycetota > Actinomycetes > Mycobacteriales > Micromonosporaceae > Micromonospora > Micromonospora tarensis. The sequence continues at coordinate 37,313 of NZ_JAEVHL010000033.1, forward strand.
GGTGACGTTGAGGATCTCGTTGCACCCCTCCAGCCCGTCGAAGTCGTCGAGCGTGAGGTCCGCGGCCTGCAGCATGGTGCCCATCGCGCCGTCGGCGATGAGAATCCGGTCGGCCAGCACATCCATCAACGAAGTCCGCACCCGTTCAGGTTAGTGCGCGCCCACCGCGCCAAAGGAGCCTCGGCAGGCGATCCCATATTGTGTCACCGGGATCACGCTGTCCGGTTCATTCGGGTATGACCGGCTGCCGGCGTGACCGACCGGCGCGGCCGACCGGCCGCGCCCCCGCCCGGCACGTAGGCTGGCGGACGTGAAGGACAACAGGGACGCCACCGTGCCAACCGGCATGACGACCGGGCGCGGTCCCGGCGCCAGCCGCGACGAGCAGGGTGAGGTGACGGCGTGACCGAGTTCGACGGACTGCCGGTGCTGCGGTCCCCGGTGGCGATCGCCGCGTTCGAGGGCTGGAACGACGCCGCCGACGCGTCCACCGCCGCCGTCGAGCACCTGGAGCAGGTCTGGAACGCCAGGCAGATCGCCGAGTTGGACCCGGAGGACTTCTACGACTTCCAGGTCAGCCGGCCCACCATCACCATGGCCGACGGGGAGACCCGGCGGGTGGAGTGGCCGACGACCCGGTTCATGGTGGCCAGCCCGGAGGGCACCGACCGCGACGTGGTGCTGATCCGCGGCATCGAGCCGAGCATGCGCTGGCGGACATTCTGCGAGCAGGTGCTGGAGATCTGCCACAGCCTGGAGGTGGAACGGGTGGTGCTGCTCGGCGCGTTGCTGGCCGACGTGCCGTACACCCGACCCCTGCCGATCAGCGGCAGCGCCTCCGACGCGCAGGCCGCCGAGCGCTACCAGCTCACCCCCACCCGGTACGACGGGCCGACCGGCATCGTCGGGGTGCTGCACGACGCCTGCACCCGGGCCGAGGTGGACGCCGTCTCGTTCTGGGTGCACGTGCCGCACTACGCCAACAACCCGCCCTGCCCGAAGGCCACCCTCGCCCTGCTGCACCGGGTCGAGGAGGTCGTCGACCTGCCGGTGCCGATGGCCGACCTCGCCGAGGAGTCCGCCGAGTGGGAGCAGCGGGTGCGCAGCGCCGCCGAGCAGGATGCCGAGTTGGGCGAGTACGTCCGCGAGCTGGAGGAACGGGTCGGCGACGAGGGGATCACCCCGTTGACCGGTGACGAGATCGCCCAGGAGTTCGAGAAGTACCTGCGCCGTCGGGGCGGTTCGGCCGGCCCCACCGCCGGTTCCTGGTAGCACCTGCGCCCTGCGGGCCTTCGGACCTTCTGTGGTCCGGGGGCCCGTTTTGGTGTGTCCGGGGTGGCGCCGTCACACCTGCTAGGGCATCCTAGGAACCTAGATGTGATCAAGGAGGCAGCTGTGCAGATCAATCCCGGGGCGGCGGAGTTCCCACACCGACAGATCGCCGCGCAGCTCAAGGCCCAGGTCCGCCGCGGCGACTGGGGGCCGGGCGAGCGGCTGCCGTCCATCCCGGCCATCGCCGAGATGTTCGGCGTCGCCAAGCAGACCGTGCAACGCGCCGTCGACCAGCTGCGGGTCGAGGGCATCCTGATCACCAAACCCGGCTCCGGTACGTACGTCCGGGGCACCCGCCGCCGACTCAACCGCCTCTCCCGAGGCCGGTACGGCGGCTTCCGCGGCTACCACACCGACCTGGCCGCCCGATACCGTCAGCAACTCGTCTCGGTCGGCCGCTCCCCCGCCCCCGCCGAGGTGGCCGACGCGTTCGGGGTGCCCGACGGCACCGACCTGCTCTGCCGCCGGCACCTGGTGCGCACCGACGACTCGCCCGTCGAGGTGGGCGCCTCCTGGTTCCTGCCCCGCGACACCGCCGGCACCTCGCTGGAGCGCACCGAGGCGTTCGGCCGGCCGCTCTACCAGGAGGCCGAGGAGGCCACCGGCCGGCGGTACGTCTCGGCCACCGACACGATCAGCGCCCGCCAACCCAGCCGGGAGGAGGCCGAGACGCTCCAGATCCGGCCGGACACCCCGGTGCTGCACCTGCTGCACATCGCGTACGACGCGAACCGCAAGCCGATCGAGGTGTCCCAGGCGACCTGGCCCGGCCCGATGACCACCCTCACCGAGGAGTACAAGATCCCCGCCCCGACCCCCGACCCAGACCCCGATCCGGGTCTGGTGCTGGGCTGACCGACCCGACCCCGGCCTGCTCTTCCCTGGTTCGAGGAGCGGGCAGGATCACACCGGGCGTCAACGCCGTGATCGACTCGACTTCCTTGACGTCGGTGCATCCCGACCGCCCGGAACGCACGGATTCAAGGAAACCGAGTCGATCACGAGCCGGCCACGGCGCGACAGGACCCGGCAGGGCGGCACGAGCCGCGGGGCTGCCCGGGTGGTCGGTTAGAGGCGGATGCCGAGGAGGGCGTCGACGGTGCTGGCGAAGAGCGCCGGGGCCTGCGGGTCCTCGGTCGCGCCGGCGAGGGTCGCCTCCGCCCACCGGTCCGCCGCCGCCAGGGCACCCGGGGTGTCCAGGTCGTCGGCCAGGCGTTCGCGTACCTCGGCCAGCAGGCGCGGTCCCGGACGGTCCCGGCGGGCGCGGCGGCCGGCCCGCCG
>NZ_JAEVHL010000034.1 GCF_016803395.1 Micromonospora tarensis
AGGCGGGCGTCGGGGGGTGGCCCCGGGCTGGCGGGTCGGAGGGGGTCGAGACGGGGGCGGGAGTTGGGGTGGGGACGGTCGTCGGGCGACCGTCCTGTTCGGCGCTGAGCAGTCGGCGCAGGGAGAGCGCGACCAGCGAGGCGACCAGGCAACCGCCGACCACTGTCGCCACCCAGACCTTGCCGTCGGCCGCGCCGATGAGTGGGCCGGCGGTGACCGGACCGATCACCCCGCTGATCCCGAAGATCATCGAACTCATGGCGTTGTACCGGCCGCGTAGCTCGTCGGTGGCCAGCGCGTTGGTGAGCGCCGGCATCACCGGTGAAAGCATCGTCTCGCCGAAGCCGAAGATCGCCGAGCAGGCCACCACGCACAGCGCGCCCAGCACGGCACCCCCGGTGCTGACCAGATCGGCCGCGCCGAGGACCAGCCAGGCGGTGGCGAACACCGCCCCGACCAGGGCGAGTGCGGCGGTGCGGCTGCGGCCCTCGATCCGACGGATGACCAGGAGCTGGGCGAGCACGATCGTCACCGTGTTGGCGGCGAGCGCCCAGGCCACCACTCGCGGGCTCACCTCGGCGACCCGCACGGCGTACGCGGCGAAACCGACCTCGATCTGGGCGTACCCGCAGGTGGTGAGGATCAGCGCGAAGATCACCAGCCGGCGGAACGGGCGGTCACGGAGCACTGTCAGGTAGCCACCCGGCGACGGTTGGTCGGCGGCCCGACGGGCGGCGAGCCGGTGCCCGACACCCGGCAGGGTGAGCAGGATCACGGCGGGCATCAGGTAGCTCACCGCGTCCAGCAGGTAGATCGTCTGGAAGGTGCCCGGTCGGCCGGTGTCGATGATCGCGCCGGAGGTCATGCCGCCGATGCCGATACCGAGGTTGAGCAGCGCGAAGTTCAGCCCGAAGACGCGTTGCCGCTCACCGTCGTCGGTCAGCGAGGCGAGGATGGTGTTCTGCCCGGACCAGATCGCCGAGCTGCCCACCGCGACCACCGTCATCACCGCGAACGCGGAGGCGCTCGAGTCGACCAGAGCCAGCGAACCGGTGCCCACCGCCTCGATCACCAGGCACGGCAGCACCACCCGGCGAGCCCCGAACCGGTCGATCAGCGTCCCGCCCAGCGGTGACAGGGCCAGGGTGACCGCGCCGTACCAGCCGATGACCAGGCCGGCACGGGTGTCGGTGAGACCGCGTACGTCGGTGAAGTAGATGAAGAGGAACGGCAGGGTGAGGCCACGCCCGATCGCCGACAGCAGGGTGCCGACGAGGAGCCGGCGAGCTTCCGAACGGCGGGGTAGGGCGCGACGCAACATGACCCGCATTCTGTTCGCCAGGTGCGACAACACGCGAATCGTTTACCGAGGCGGCGGCTGTCGGGGTGCTCTGCCATGCTGGCCCGGTGAGCGTGACCTGGCGACACCTGCCCGCATCCGCCCGCGAGATCGCCGGCGCCGCCACCGACGCGGTCGAGGCCGCGAAAAATCAGGACACCGAGGCGTACGAGGCGGCCGCCGGCCGGCTCGCCACCGCCGAACGCTCCGGGCTGGTGCTCGGTGCCGTGGTTCGGCTGCTGCTGGAGGCGACCCACCCGGACGGGCTGGACAGCGACGACGTACGCCAGGTGTTGCAGCGGTGCGTGCGAGCGGCGGCCCCCTGGCGGCCGGACGTCGACCCGCACGTCGTGCTGGTGCTGCTGGCCGGGGCGCTCGGTGTGTACGACCCCGGCGAGGACGACTCCCCGCCCGACCCGGCCGCGCTCGCCCGGCACGCCCCACTGCTCGTGGCCGACCTGCTGGCGGTGACGGGCCGACCGGTCGACGGTTATCTGAGCGCGGCGTTCGCCGAGATCGAACGCACCGAACGGCACGACTGACAGGCTCCGACCGAACGGCCGAGGGTGCTGACCGATCGGAGCTGATCACATCGTTCGGCGTCGGGCTACGCTCGCTCCTCGCATGATCGACTTGCACGGGGGTGCCTGATGGACAGACGGATAGTGGCGCGGCTCGCGGTCGTACCGCTGATAGGCGGCGCGGCGCTGGTGGGGCCGGTGACGCCCGCGGTGGCGGCGGCCTCCGCGCCGGTCGCCCGAGCGGCGGCCAACCCGGCGAACGAGTTGTACGTGAGCAGTAAGGACTGCGCGTCCGGTGCCGACGGCAGCGAGGCGGCGCCGTACTGCACCATCTCGGCCGCCGCGGCAGTGGTCCAGCCCGGCCAGACGGTGCTGGTGCAACCCGGGGACTATCCCGAGTCGGTGACCGTGACCCGGTCGGGCATCGAGGGTGCCCCGATCACCTTCCGGGCCGTCAACAGCGCGTCCGGACAGGTCAGGGTCGGCAACATCGGTGGCGCCGTCGTGGGAACGGTCTTCGCCCTGAACGCCGTTCGTGATGTGGTCATCGATGGCTTCGGTCTCATCGATACCCCCGGCCTGGCCCCTGTCGTCGTGCAGGCCTCCACGAGGATCACCATCAACGACGTCTCCAGCCACGCCTCGCGTGCTCCCGCAGTGGTGCACCTCGCCGGCAGCTCTCGCGACGTGAGTATCAGCCGGTCATGGCTGGTCCAGTCCGGAGGACCAGCGATCCGGATCGATCCAGGGGTCAGCGAGACCACTGTCGTCAACAATCAGCTCTACTTCGGTGGTCTACTGGCCACCGATGCGCCCGGGCTGGTGGTCACGAACAACACGGTGCTCGTCAACTGTGTGCGGGGAATCGACGTCGTCGGCAGTTCAAGCGGGCTCTCGATTCAGAACAACATCGTGCGGACCATCCCGTTCCCCGGCACCTGCAAGACGCCGCAGGACGCGATCGCGATCGCGGTAGCCGCCCCGCCGGCCACCGGGACCATCACCGACTACAACCTGATCGACCCGGTCAGCGGCGGTCCCGTCTACCAGTGGGCCGGGACTTCCTTCGCTGACCTGTCGTCGTTCCGGGCGGCGACCGGGCAGGGCGGGCACGATATCGCCGCCGATCCGCTGATCGGCGCGAGCACGGGTTACACCCCGAGGTCGTACCTTCCGGCCGACCCGGCTTCCCCCGCCGTCGACTCGGCGAACGCCCTGGCGCCGGGTGTCGCGCGCACCGACATGTTCGGCAACCCGCACAGTGACAATCCCGCCGTGGCGAACACCGGCACCGGCAACGGGTTCCACGACCGGGGTGCGGTCGAGGCTCAGGGTGCCCCCGGGAACGGGCAGTACGACCTGCGGCACCGGTCGGGTGACGACTCGTTCGCCGTGACGGCGACCGGAAAACCGCAGTTCGCCTGGCCGGTGGACGGAGAGGGCGGCACGATCTCGTACCGGTTCGACGGAAGGCGCTACCCCATCGTGACGTCGGCCAGCTCGGTGGCCTCGTCCTTCCGGCAGGCTGGCAGCGGCTGCGTCTCCGTTGCGATCAGTTACACCGGTTACCGGTCGGCCGCGACGAAGAGCGACTTCGTCTGCACCACGGTCGGCACGAGGTACACGCCGTCCGCGCCGACGCGGCTGCTGGACACCCGTGCGGCGATCGGTACCGCCACCACCACACCGGTGCCGGCCAATGGCGAGGTCACCGTGCCCATTCCGGCCGTCAACGGCGTTCCGACGGCCGACATCATCGCGGTGGCACTGAACCTCACCGTCACCGCACCCACCAAGCCCGGTTTCATCAGCGTCCGTGCCCCGGGTGGGGAGAGCGACTCGTCGAGCGTCAACTTCGTCGCCAACGAGACCGTTCCGAACCTGGTCATGACGCAGGTGCACGGTGGGACGGTCCGCCTGGTCAACCGCAGCGGCGGCACCGTCCACCTGATCGCCGACCTGCAGGGTGTCTACGGCCGGCGGGGCTCCGGGTTCAAGGCGCTCGATCCGACCCGGGTGCTGGACACCCGTACCGGCACCGGCCTTCCGCTGGCCGCCAACGGTGACCGACGGCTGGACCTCTCCGGGAAGCTGCCGGCGGACGCCACCGCCGCGATCCTCAACGTCACCGTCACCGCGCCGACGGCCGCCGGTGTGCTCAGCGTCTACCCGGACGGTTCGCCGGCGCCGGTGGCGTCGAACCTGAACTTCGTGGCCCGGCAAACCATCCCCAACCTGGTCGTCGTGCCGGTGGTCGCGGGGAAGGTGATGGTCCGTAACGCCAGTTCGGGAACCACCCATGTGGTTGCCGACCTGGCCGGATACTTCGGCTCGGCCGGGTCCGGTGCGGACCAGACCTACGTACCCGCGGAGGGTCGGGTGGCGGACTCCCGCGACGACTCCGGCTGGCTCAGGGTGCTGCATCCTGGCCCGTTCCCCGCCTTCGCCGTGGGCGGCGCGCCGATCTCCCGCAACACCTCCTGCGGAACGGCCTGTCCGCCGGTGACCGCCGGGGTGTTGAACCTGACCGTCACCCAGCCGGCGGCGGCGGGTGTGCTTACCGCGTACCCACGTGGGGCGGCGAGGCCGACCGCGTCGAACGTCAACTTCGTGGCCGGGGAGACCGCCTCCAACCTGGTCGTGTCGAAGTCCGGCGACGGGTACGTGGATGTCTTCAACAACAGCTCCGGTACGGCTCACCTCATCGCCGACCAGGCCGGATACTTCATCGCCTCCGCCTACTGAGGCGCGGCGTCTCGCAGCGGTCGGGTGCCGGATCGGACCGGTACCCGACCGCTGATCTATCTACCATCGGGAATTCTTCATGAATCAGTCTGTGCTGGCACGGTTCGCGCTCGTACCACTCACCGTCGGCGTGGGCCTGGTGGTCCCGGCGGCGTCGGCCGCCGCGGCGGCCCCCCTGCCCGCCGCCGCTCCCGCGTCGGCTGCCGCCGCCGTGACCGAGTGGTACGTCGACTCGGCCAACTGCCACAACGACGGCGACGGCAGCGCCGCCAGCCCCTTCTGCGCCGTCTCCCAGGCTGCTGAGGTGGTCCGACCCGGACAGACGGTCCTGGTCCGGCCCGGTGAGTACCGGGAGTCGGTGGTGATCAGCAGCTCGGGGACCGTGGACGCACCTGTCACGTTCCGGGCGCTGAACGGGCCGGGCCGCAGCGCCACAGTGGTCAAGGTGGGCAAGCGACGCGGTGCCAACGGCAACGAGAGCGCCTTCACCGTGCGTGGCGTCCACGATGTGGTCCTCGACGGCTTCCTGGCAGCCGGGGACGGTACGGCCGAGGCGGTCCTCGTCGACGGCTCCTCCCGGATCACACTGGACCGCCTCGTGGCCTCGGACTACGACGCGCCGGCGGCGGTCCGGATCACCGGCGGGTCCGAGAGTGTCACGGTGAGTCGGGGCTCCTTCACGCCTGGCGGGGGCCTGCTGGTCGACGCGGGAGTACGCGGTGCACTGGTGACCGCGAACACCTTCACCCAGAGCGGGATCACGGTGCGGGACGCGCCCGGCACGAAGATCGTCGGCAACACTCTGGAGACCGACTGCACAGTCGGCGTGGCCGTGGCCGGCACCTCGCCGGGCACCTCGATCCGGAACAACATCCTGGAGACCTCCACCGGCGCGCTCAACGACGGGGTGGCGTGCGAGGTGCCGTCGGAGGCGACCGCCATCGCCGTCTCGGCCGGGAGCGTTCCGCAGACCGTGGCGGACTACAACCTGATCGAGCCGGCCAGCGGCGGTCCGCTCTACCGGTGGGGTGGCACCGAGTACGACAGCCTGCCCGCCTTCGTCGCCGCCACCGGCCACGGCACGCACGACATCGCCGCCACCCCGTGGCTGGTGTCGACGGACGCCTACGACCGGCCGTACTACGAGATCGCCCGGAACTCACCCGCCGTCGACTCGGCCGATGCCGCCGCCGAGGGTGTCTCCCGGACCGATCTGTTGGACAACCCGCACACGGACGACCCGGCGACGCCCAACACCGGCACCGGCTCGGGCTACCACGACCGGGGCGCCGTCGAGGCCCAGGGTCCGGTGACGATCAACGAGCGGCCGATCCGGCGGAAGGTGGGTGGCACGCCGCTCGATGTGACAGCCGAGCTCTCCGTCACCACCGCCTGGCCCACCGACGGCCCGTTGGGCAAGGTGTCGCGCAGCTGGAGCGACGAGGCCAACCGTCGGGTGCTGCCGGTGGGGTCGGAGGAGCACCGTTTCCGCCGTGCCGGCCGGGTCTGCGAGGCGCACCAGGTCAGCCTCAACGACTTCCGGAAGGTCCGGCAGGGTCCGGTGACGACCTGCACAGTGCTGGGTGCTGCCTACACGCCGCTGCCGCCGCGGCGGGTGCTCGACACCAGGGCTGGGATCGGCCGGACCGGAACCCTGCCCATCCCGGCCAAGATGGCGGTCACGCTGTCGTTCTCCGCGCTCAACGGAGTGCCGGAGCAGGACGTCAGCGCCGTCGTGTTGAACGTGACCGCGACCCAGCCGACCGCCGCCGGTTTCCTCCAGGTCTATCCCGAGGGCGGCCCGGCGGGCGTCTCCAGCGTCAACTTCGTCGCCGGTGAGACGGTGCCGAACCTGGTCACCGTGCCGGTGTTGAACAGCAACTCGGTGGTGATCGTCAACAACTCCGGCGGCACGGCGCACGTCGTGGCCGACCTACAGGGCTACTACTCGGCGAGTGGTTCGGCGTTCCGGTCGGTCGCACCGACCCGAGTCCTGGACACGCGTGCGGCCGGCAGTTCGGCGTTCGCCCCGAACACGGGTCGGACGCTGGACCTGGCCGGTCGGATTCCGGCCGCCGCGACCGCGGTGGTGCTCAACGTGACGGCGACCGAGCCGACGACCAGTGGGGTGCTCACCGTTCACCCGTACGGCACGGCGGTGCCGACCGCGTCGAACCTGAACTTCGTGGCCGGGCAGACCATCCCGAACCTGGTGCTGGTGCCGGTGGTCAACGGGAAGGTGGCCATCCAGAACGTCAGCTCCGGGCGTACCCATGTGGTGGCCGACCTCTCCGGCTGGTTCGGTGCGGGCGCCACTGACGTCTTCGTGCCGTTCGGCCCGCGCCGCATCCTCGACACCCGGGGGGCCGCCGGCGAAGGGTGGCCGCAGGGGCCGGTCTCCTCCTCGGGTGTTCCTGTTCCGTACTTCGACTCGCTCAGCAGCGACAACACGGTGCCGAAGCCGACGGCGGTGGTGGCGAACCTGACCGTCACCGCGCCGACCAAGGCGGGCGTGCTCACCGCCTACCCGAACGGATCGGTCCAGCCGACCGCGTCGAACGTCAACTTCGTCGCCGGTGAGACCGCCTCGAACCACGCCATCGTGGGCGTCGGAGCGGACGAGAACATCGTGCTGTTCAACAACAGCTCCGGCTCCACCCATCTGATCGTCGACCAGGCCGGTTACTTCATCAACGGCGCGTCCTGATCCGTCAGGCACCGAACGGCCGCCCATCGCACGTCGATGGGCGGCCGTTCTCTTTCACTGCCGGCACCCGAGCTGGTCAGCCGGTCGGCGGCTACGCATAGCCGAACGTCGGTATACGCTGCCACGCACAGATGTGATCACTTCTCAGCGGGGGCTGTTGATGAAAAGAAGACTGTGGTCGATGCTGGCCGTACCCGTGCTCGGTGGGGTCGGCCTGGTCGGGCCGGCGACGCCAGCCGGAGCGGCGCCGGTCGCCGCGCAGGCGGCGGCAGGTGCCGAGGTGTACGTCAGTAGGAGCAACTGTTCGTCAAGTGCGGCGGACGGGTCGGTCGACCGTCCGTACTGCACGATCTCGGCCGCCGCGGCGGTGGCGCAGCCGGGCCAGACCGTCCTGGTGCAGGCCGGTTCCTATCTGGAAAAGGTCGCGATCACCCGCTCGGGCGTCGAAGGAACGCCGATCACCTTCCGGGCGGTGAACGGCCCGGACGGCCACGTCACGGTGAGCGCTCCCGCCGGCGGCAACGCGTTCTCGCTCGCCGGCGTGCACGACGTCATCGTCGAGGGCTTCTCGCTGCGGTCGTCGGGCTCCGCCGAGCCGGTCCTGATCGACGGGGCGACCAGGGTGACAGTCGACGGGCTCACGGTCCGCCCGCCGGCCGGCGTGCCGGGGGTACGGGTCGCGGGAGCGTCGAGTGACGTGACAGTCAGTCGAGGCTGGTTCGGTGCCTCCGGTGCGCCCGGGGTGACGGTCGGCGCTGGTGTGGTGGGCGCTGTCGTCACCGGCAACCAGTTCCGGGGCGGCCTCACGGTCACCGACGCGCCCGGTACGACGATCACCGGAAACACCCTGGTGACCGGCTGCGCGTCCGGCATCACCGTGACCGGCACCTCGCCAGGTGTGGAGATCCGCAACAACATCGTGCAGACCGCCGACGTGTCGGGCAGCGCCCCCAGCGCGTGCGCCGACCCGGCCACCGCCACCGCGATCGCCCTGTCGTCCGCGTCGGTCGGGCAGAGCGCCGCCGACTACAACCTCATCGACCCGGCGAGCGGTGGTGCCCTGTACGCCTGGGGAGCGGCCACCTACCCGGACCTCGCGGCGTTCCGGGCGGCGACCAACCAGGGCGCCCACGACATCGCCGCCGACCCGAAACTCCAGCCCCAGCAGGGCACCGAGCGGCCGTGGATCGCCCTCGACCGCACGTCACCGGCCGTCGACTCGGCGGACGCGGGCGCCCGCGGCTCCGGCCCGATCGACATGCTCGGCAACTCCCGCGCCGACGTGCCGGAGGTGCCCAACACCGGCACCGGCTCGGGGTACCGCGACCGCGGGGCGGTCGAGATCGCCAGCCCGTGGAGCGGCAGCGACACCGCCACCGTCAGCCGGAAGGTCGGCGGCGGCCCGTACGACATCGTGACCCGGCTGCCGTGGACCTCGGCGTGGCCGGTGGAGACGGTCGGCGGCACCTTCGGCTACCGCTCGAACGACCACCGGTACGTCCAGATCGCGCGTGGCCCGGTGCACGAGCAGACGATGCGTCGAGCCGGCCAGGCCTGCGTCCGGATCTTCGTCAGCACTGACGGGTTTCGGGTGATCCGCGATTTCGACCTGCCCAGGGGTGGCTGCACCGTGGTCGGCGCCCGGTACAACCCGGTCACCCCGACCCGTCTGCTGGACACCCGGGCCGGGATCGGGGTCGGCACGTCCGTGCCCGTCGGGCCCAACTCCGAGGTGCTGCTGCCGGTGCCGAGCATCGGTGGGGTGCCGGCGGCGAACGTCGACGCGGTGGTGCTGAACGTGACGGCGACCCAGCCGACCACCGCCGGCTTCCTCACCGTCTACCCGGACGGTGTCACGACGCCGAGCGCGTCGAGCGTCAACTACGTCGCCAACGAGACCGTGCCGAACCTGGTCACCGTGCCGTTGACCAGCGGCGGGCTCCGGTTCCGCAACAGCAGCAGCGGCACCGTGCACGTCGTCGCCGACCTACAGGGTTGGTTCGGCGCTTCCGGTTCCGGTTTCAAGCCGCTCACTCCGGTGCGGGTCGCGGACAGCCGGGAGGGCACCGGCGGTCCGTACCTGCCGGACAGCTCGCGGCAGCTGGACCTGTCGTCGAAGGTGCCGGCCGACACGACCGCCGTCATCCTGAACGTGACGGCCACCGCGCCGACGGCTGCCGGTGTGCTGAAGGTCTTCCCGGGCGGTTCCCTGGTGCCGGTCGCGTCCAACCTGAACTTCGTGGCCGGGCAGACGATCCCCAACCTGGTGATGGTGCCGGTCGTCGGCGGCAAGGTGAACATCTACAACCAGAGCTCCGGCACCGTGCACGTCATCGCCGACCTGGCGGGATACTTCGGGTCCGCGTCCTCGGGCGCGGACCAGACCTACGTGCCGTACGGGCCGCGCCGGGTCGCCGACACCCGGGACGGCACCGGGCTGTCCTACCGCCCGGTGGGCCCCATCGCGCCGAACTCGCCAATCGGCTTCAGTCCGCAGAACGTGCAGGGCAACCCCACCTGCGCCAGCAGCGCTCTGCAGTGCCCCACGGCGGTGGTGGCCAACCTGACGGTCACCGCGCCGACCAAGGCCGGCGTGCTCATCGGGTACCCGTTCGACAAGCCACGGCCGACCGCGTCGAACGTCAACTTCGTCGCCGGTGAGACGGCCTCCAATCTGGCTGTCATCGGGACCGAGCTGGGCTCGGTGTCGCTGTACAACGCCAGTTCGGGAAGCACGCACGTGATCGTGGACCAGGCGGGTTACTTTATCGCCGCCGCGTCCTGAGCGCCGCTGTCGGAGCCGGCACCGCTTGGTGGTGCCGGCTCGGCCGTCTCCGGGATGACCCGGCACGGCACCATCGGCGCTTCCGCTGTCGAGAGTTGCTCCGAAACGCAGCAAGGCCCCTCCGTGGAGGGGCCTTGACCTGCATGTACCTCTGGTCGGGGTGGCCGGATTCGAACCGACGACCTCTTCGTCCCGAATTACGTCCGGTCACTCGATGGACCTCTAGTTCCCGCAGTACGTGCAGGTCAAGCCGTTGGTGTGCGTCGGTCTAGACGCGACGCAGACGCCACGTCTTCCTAGATCATCTCCCAAATCTCTCCCCGCATCACAAAAATCTTGCAAGCTGGAGCGTCACGTCGGATGCCATGGCTGGCCTCTGTCTTGCACGAGGCCGACAGGCTGCTCTCCATCTACCTCGGACGGGTCCGTACGCAAGCGAACGAGACACGCGTCTTCCCGGTGGGTGTTGCCGGTTCGCCGCGCAGCCACCGCCCTGCCAGGTGCCGCCTTCAGCTAATTCGTAGTAGTGACATGGTTGCCCTATGTCACCCAATCTTCGAACTGGGGCATATGGTAATCAACTGATCACTTAATGTAGAGCAAATTGAAGTCTGAGGGCGCTAAATGTAGTCGTGGAATCACGCGCGGTAAATTTGGCCCCGGATTTGAACTCTAGCTAGGGGCTAGCTAGAGTTAGAGCATGGGTAACGCCACTGGTCCGAAGATGACTCTCCAGACCGTGCTGGTTTTGCGAGCCTTACTCGAACACCCCACAAGGGAGTTCTACGGGCTGGAGATTTGCGCTGCCGCCGGTTTGGCAAGCGGCACCATTCATCCCATCCTCGCCCGTCTCGAAGACATGGGGTGGGTGGAAAGCCGATGGGAGGAAATCGATCCACATGAAAAAGGGAGGCCGCGTCGGCGGTACTACCAACTTAGCTCTGACGGTGCCGAAATTGCTCGTGATGCCGTTCGACGCGCCGAGGCTAAGCGTGCGCGCTACGCTGTCCCCAGACCAGGTTTCGCTCTCGGCGGTGCCTGATGAAGGTTGCTGATCCCGAGTACGTGCAGGTTACTGAAAACCTTAAGACTGCTCTTGATGTAGCAGCGCGCATACCGTCTATCCTGCGTGTCGCCACCACAGCATCCACTATTAATGTCGCAAGTGAGAGAGTCGGGTATCTGCTCGGAGAGTTGACCGACAGCCGCTTGGGCCACACGAGTGAAGATCGGGATCGGGACCTGTCCAGGTCCATTGCAAGAGCGAAAGTAATAGCACATGGACTCGGCCGCAGCCTAGATCGAACCTTCGATAGGACAGTCCGTCACGGACCACAGGACACATATAAGCTGGTTAGCAACTCGTGGTTCCTCCACGCGCTAATTAACCAGGCTCACGCCCGTGCTCATCTGCTCGCCTATGACGGTGAGTCGGTCGCCATCATGGAGGAAGTTATTGGAGCTAGGCCATCGGGCCGAGAGAGACTTCCGGTTTTGGTCTTAGCTATGGCGGTTGGAGTTCTTCCCGCTAGCCATCAAGACCGTTATATGGAGGAATTTCGGGCGGAATTAATGGACCATCCGTCTTGGTTCGATCGGGTCAAATACTCGGCCCAGGTAGCACTAAAAGCGCCAACTCTCCGCGCTAGCATCTCTCGGATGCCGAAGCGTATTCCGGTTGGGGCAAGCGGTGAAGCGGAGTGACATTTTCAGGTTGGGGGATTGCCGTTCTGGCAATCCTGTTTGCTGGCATACTATTCGTGCCATGGCCCGAGCCCGCTAAACGCGCCGAACGTCTGATCCGCGCATGGCGTAGCGGCGATGAAGCGGCAGAGCCGGAAGCCGACTCCGGGCAGGCGCTGGAGTCTTAAGATTTAACGCCCTGGACCGAGATGAATTCAGCACCTCGGTCCAGGGCATCTCATATTCTATGCCCGTTACGCGCATGGGTGTCAAATCGCCCATAAGGTGCTAAGTGCAGGTTTAGAGCTTAAGGGCGCAATGCTTGCATTCACGTCGCAATACGCCCTATCAGCACGTTCGCAATCTCCCTCATGCTGGTGATCACTACACTCACCTCGGCAGCCCGGAACATCTCGACCTTGGCCGGTTGATTTGCGTAGCCGATCACCGCTACTCCGGCCGCGCGTGCACCCTCGATGTCCGACAGCGAGTCGCCAATCAGCACGCATCGGGCCGGGGACTCGCCGACGGCGCGCACGGCTTGGAGGATCGGTTCCGGGTTGGGTTTCATGCGGTCCGGGTCGGCGTACGCCCGGCCGACCACCGGCGAGACGTACCCGGCGAGCCGGTGCGCTGCCAGGTAGGCGGTTACCGCGCCGGCCGAGTTGTTGCTGACCGCCGCCACCGGCATCCCGGCTTGCCGAGCAGCGACGATGACCTCACGGCCGTACGGCGTTGGCTCGGCAGTCTCGACGGCCCGGCGCTCGGCCGCGCAGAGCGCATCCTCTACCGCCCGCGTGGTGCTGTGGTTGCCGGCCGCACCGGTGCGGCGCAGCACCTCCAGCGGATCCGGCTCGCTGGCAAGGTCCGGCGGCACGTCGACGCCACGCCGCCGCAGCACGTCGACCAGCTCGGCAGCAACCTGTGGGGCCGGATAACCGGCGAAGATGCTGCACACTGGCCCATCGAAATCGAGCAGCACCGCGCCGACGTCGCCGAGCAGTCGCCCAAGGTCGGCGCTCATCCGTCGTACCGGTAGGCGATGGTCGACCACACCGAGTCGAACCACTGGCGGGAAGCCTCCACGAACTGCGTGCCGTCGGATGTGTCGTCGTCGGTCACCGCGTAGTGGAAGAGCGGCACGTCCTTGCCCATCAGGTCATAGATTGCCATCGGCTCACCCTTGATCGTGACAGTGCGCTCGACGGCCGGATAGAAGCCGAAGAAGACCTCTTCCCCGTTCAGCATGTAGAGCTTGAACAGGGGCGACGCACGATGCATCCGCACCTCTACCGTGGCCGATCGGACTAGGCCAAGGTCGCCTAGCTCGGCCACCTGGTCAATGATTCCGTCCGCCGCCCGGCGCGTGATGCGCTCGGCCCGCTCGCGTACCGCCGGGTCGTCGGCCTGCGTCTCAGCGCGTGCCGGCAACGCCATGGGCGCAGCCATGTCGGAGATCAGCACCCGCACCGCGATCGTTTCTGGCGCGAGCCGGCCAACCCGCACCTTGTCCAGCGCCTCGGCGAGCGCGTCGCGCAGCGTCTCTCCCGAGAACCCGGCGAAGTCGATGGTGACGTGAGGGCGTTCGAACGCGGCTTCAATGTGCGGTCGCAGCTCCACCGCCCGCTGCGTCTGCGCGCGCACGAACGCGCCGCTCCCCTGCCTGGAAATGATCAGTCGCTCGGCACGTAGCAGCTCAAGCGCCCGCTTGACGGTCTCCCTTGCCACGCCGTAGCGGGCAGCGAGATCGGGTTGCGACGGCAGCTTGTCGCCGGGGGCTAGCCGCCTCGTGAGGATCGCAGCCCGCAGCTTGTTCGCTATCTGCTGCGACGCCTGTTTCGGGTCGTCGGGGTCGAGTTCGCCGAGGAAGTCAAGGTTCTCACTCACTCGGTCAGCCTAGCTCTGGCTAGCCAAGTTAGGGAAGTTCCGGCCCGCCCCTTGACTTGGCTAGCCAGGAGCCCCTAGCGTCGTCCTTGTTCGAACCTGGCTAGCCAGGCGGGACAAGCCGGCGACTCCACAGCCGGCGGAGGCGGCTTCGGCTGCGCCGCTCGTGAACCTGTGGACCGCCGTGGCGCATGGCTGCACTTGAGAACTTCACAGAGGTCCGGGACGCAGGGAGATCCGTCTTCCTTATTGGTCCCGATGCATGCGACCTAGGGGTAGCTGCGGGTGTCAGCCGTTGACGTGTCCGGCTGCAAGACGTGTCCGCTCGCTCGCTCAACCAAGGGTCGCGAGGCGTGCCTGCGTGGCACGGCCGTGATGTTCGCCCGGGGAGCGCCGCTGACTGCGCCGCGCTCCCCGGGTTTCCGACCTTCATTCGAGCTGGAAGAGGTGAGCCGTTCATGTCCGTCAGCATCGCCGCCACCGTGCGGATTACGACCAAGAGCAGCGCCGTGTGGCGCAACTGCCGCGCGTGCGGCTCCCTCGCTCCGCTGGCCCCTGACCAGGACTGCTGCCCCTCGTGCGGACAGTCCACCACCGCCCGCCGCCGCCCGGTGGCCGGCAAGCGTCGTTCCGGAAGGAACTCCAAGTGAGCTTCGACCTTGACACGGACCCGCAGGGTCCGAGCCTCGATGACCTGGCAGCGATTGAGCGGGAGATGCCGCTGATCGACGCCGAGGTGCTGTTGCTGGACGCGCAGATCACGATCCTGTGTGCCGACCCTGCTCCGTCTGATCTGGACTGGCAGCGGGTACGCCGGGCGCGGCGGCAGGTGATGCGGGAAGCGCGGTCGTTGCTGGCCGCTCGCGCGTCGACCGGCCGTGGTGCGCGGGTGGCCTGATGCCTCGCATCCGTGCCGCCTTTCATGACCCGGACGGCGCGCGGTTCGGCATCCCTACGTACTGGTGGAAGGGTGCCCCGTCTGGCTTCGCCACCCGCCGTCAACTGACCGCCGCTGGCCTGCGCCCCGGTGGGCAACCCGTCGCCGCTCAGGTGCTCTGGCGCGGCGTCGGTGGCACCCGCACCGCCTACCCCTACCGGGTCGACCTGGCCGCGCCGAAGCGCACCGCGACCCCCGCGCAGCGCGCCGCGATCGCCAAAGCGCTCACGGCCCGCCGCACCTGCCGCACCTGCCACCAGGTGCGGCCGTACGTCATCCCCCGCTCGCTCGGCGAGTGCCTGACCTGTTCCCCGCTACTGAAGGAGTTCCGTTGAGCACACGGAAAAACCGCCGCGCCGTCATGGCCGA
Organism: Micromonospora tarensis; assembly: GCF_016803395.1. GTDB lineage: Bacteria > Actinomycetota > Actinomycetes > Mycobacteriales > Micromonosporaceae > Micromonospora > Micromonospora tarensis. The sequence continues at coordinate 14,971 of NZ_JAEVHL010000034.1, forward strand.
ACTGATCCTGCTGGCCAACCCGACCGCCGTCTCCGTCCACACCCCTGACGTGTCCCTGTCGGTCACCTTCGACAGCGTCACGGAACTCAAGTCGTGGCTGCACCTGGCCGGGCTCAACGACCCGGACATGCTGGTCGGTGAGCACCAGGGCACCACCGACGACGGCCGCCCGTACCGGTCGATGAACGCCTACCCGACGTGGCACGGCTGGGAGTTCTACGCCACCGCCCGCGAGTACATCGACAGCGGCGCGACCCTCGACCCGGCGACCGCCGAGCAGCTCGCCACGCTGGCGGTGGCCTGATGACCGACCAAACCTTTACTCACCCGTCCGTGCTGGCCGGCATTGCCGCCGGGGCGGGCTGGGCCGATCCGACCATGAACCCCGCCGACATCGACTGGACTGCCCGCCGGGCCGCCGCCGCTATCCCGTTCCCCCTCGTCGACGGCCGACCCGTCAACCCCTACGCACCGACCGGCATCCGGTACGGCCGCAATGAGCTGGGCCACTGGGGTGAGGCCCTGGCCGCCGACGCGATCGTCACTGCCTCGGACTCAGACGGTGGCCGTTGGCTGCTGCTGATCGAGCGCGACGACAACCACGGTTGGGCACTGCCCGGCGGTCACGTCGACCCCGGTGAGGACTCCACCGCCGCCGCGTTCCGGGAGTTGGCCGAGGAAACCGGCCTGATCGCCGACCCCACCGACCCATGGGTGACGACGCTGCCGGCCCGCTACGTGCCCGACCCGCGCGCCTCGGATGAGGCGTGGATGGTCACCGTCCCGGTCCGCATCGACCTCGGCCACGGGTGGCGCGTCCTTCCCGACGTGACCGGCAGCGACGACGCCCGCCGCGCCGCCTGGCTTCCCGCCACCGACTACACCGCCCTGGCCTTGCACCTCGACATCGCCTATGGCGGCCGGGTGTTTCCCGCTCACCGCGAACTGCTCGCCGACGTTCTCAACGACTGACCGGAGGTCACCCGCAATGACTGCCCCCGCCAGCATCCACCCCCGCAGCATCGAAGACCTGTACCCCGGCGCGTTGGCCCTGACCGACCAGCTCGGTGAGCTGCCCAGCCGGAACCGGCTGATGAAGGAATTCAAGATCGGTGTCCCGAAGGCGACTGAGCTTCGTGAGCGGCTGATCGCTGGTACCGACCGCCTGACCAAGGTGGACACCACCGCGCCGCCGGTGGACCCGATGGACTACGCCGAGCCGATCGGACCGCAGCCGGCCATCACTGACGAGGAGATGCGGGAGGCGGTAGCCGCAGCTCAAGTGCGCGTAAACGGACACCCGGGTCAGGCTGAGGACAATGAGCCGGACCGGCCGCGCCGCAGGTGGTTCCGCCGCCGCCCGACCGCCGGACAGTCGCCGCAGGTCCCGGTGGACGGACACCCGGGTCCGAAGATCCCGCCCGCACCGGCCCCAGTCGACGCCGCGCAGCTCAAGTCGCTCAAGCGCATCCGGTGGGCGGTCCGCCTCGTGCTCGCCCTCGGCGTCGCCGCTTCCATCGCCGGCAACGTGCTGCACGCCCGAGACAGTCTCATCAGTCAGGTCATCTCGGCGTGGTCCCCGCTGGCGCTGCTGCTGACCATCGAACTCATCTCCCGAGTCCCGGTGCACTCCCGCCGCCTCGCGATCGGCCGGTGGGCCGCTACCGCGCTGATCGCCGGCATCGCCGCCTGGGTTTCCTACTGGCACATGGCCGCTGTCGCCGCCCGCTACGGCGAGACCAACGGCGCGCAGTACCTGCTGCCGCTGTCCGTCGATGGCCTCGTGGTCGTCGCCTCCATCTGCCTGGTGGAGCTGGGTGGGCGGATCGCCGCCAACATCCGCAGATAGCGCCGCCCGGCGCACGGCCCCTGGCTCGCAACCTGTGCCGTGCCGCCGGTCTCACCCCATCCGTCTTGCAGACATCAGGGAGAGAACATCCATGATCCCCCGCCGCGCGGCTGCCGCGCACTCCCGAAGCGTCCTTCTGCCCTGCGGAAGGCACTACGCCACGTTGTGGGGCAACGCCCCCCGGCCCACCGCCTGCGCCGACTGCCACCCCGGCCCGTAGCGGGCGCTGACCGCCCCCGTCGCCACCGGCTCATCACCCGGTGGCGCGCGGAGGCAGCCAGACCCGCTGGCCGCCGGAAGGGAACACCCGTCATGGGCAGCAAGCGCAACATCGCATCCGGCAACGACCGCGTTGACGTGCAGGTCGGCCAGGTCATCGGCCACCGCGACACCGGCAAGGCACCGAAGGCCACCCCGCCGGCCGACACCACCCCGGGCCGGACCGAAAACATCCGCTCCGGTAACGCCACGGTGGGCCGGCAGGTCGATGAGATCCGGGGCGGCTTCACCATCCGCTGGTAACCCCCGCCCGGCGGCGCGGCCTCACGGCCTCGACAACCCGGCCGCGCCGCCGGCCCCCTACCGATCTCCCGACCGTTGGAGGAACCCCCATCATGACCAGCGATCCCATCACCAACCCCACCGACCCGCCCCCGGACGAAAAGGCCGCCCGGATCGTGGATCTGGCGCAACGGCGCGCGGACCGGGCCGCCGCCGCGCAGGGCTTGTCCGCCGCCGACGCGACGGACGCCGAAACCGTCACCCCCGACCCGGTCGTGGTCGGCGGGCCGGTCGACCCGCCGGAGCGCCGCCCCGACCTGGCTGAGGTGCTGGACCGGCGGTCCGGCCCGGTGCTGCCGCTGTGGTTGACCGACCGTTACCAGCGGCGCGACATGCTGCGCCGCGCGGCGAGCGCGGCCGGGTATCACGTCGGCACGCACGTGGTGCTGTCGCCGGTCTACGCGGGAAAGGTCGCCTGGTACGCACCCCAGGGCGCGGCGCGGCTGTTCTCGCGGGTGCTGGGCTGGACCAGCGCGGAAACCGGGAACTGGCACCTGCGCCAGGACGCGGCGAACCGCAACGACCCCAAGACGTGGCTGGACCTCGACCGGCACCGGATGCGGCAAGCGTCGTGGCGGTGGTGGGTCACCGGCGCCGCAACCCTCACCACCGGCGGCGGCGGGATGCTGCTCGCCGCTGACGTGACGCCGTGGTCGGTGAAGCTGGCTGTCCTGGCCGCTGGCCTGGTCGGGTTGGCCCGCTACGGCCGACCGCTGGACAAGCCGATCCTGGCCCGCACGGTCGTACGCCCGATCTACCGCAAGCTCACCGCGGAATTGACCCGTAAGGGCATCATGGCCACCGGTCTCGTCAAGCGGCCCGAAGACATCGTGTTCCCCGCCGGGGTCGGTGAGATCCGCCGCGACGGCCCCGGCTACCTCGCGATCGTGGACCTCCCCGATGGGGTGATCGCGGTCGATGTGGTGGAGGAACGGCCCAAGCTGGCCGGTGGGCTGCGCCTGCCCATGGATCAGGTGTGGCCGGACGTCATGCCCCGCGAGCACCCCTCACGGCTCGCGCTGTGGGTGGCCGACCGTCCGGTGTCGGCCATGAAGCAACCACCGTGGCCGCTGCTGCGCGGCGGGCAGACGGACTACTTCAAGCCGTTCGTCTACGGCTTCGACCCGCGCATGCGCCCGGTGGAGTACCGCATGGACGAGCGGAACAGCCTGTTCGCCGGGTTCCCCGGGTCGGGCAAGAGCTTGTCGGCGCGGGTCGTGCTCGCCGGCATGGCGTTGGACCCCCTCGTTCAGTTCGCCGTGTTCGACCTGGCCGGGCGCGGGGACTTCGACGCGTTCGAGCCGCTGTGCCCGCCGGGGCTGTTCGGCTCGGGTGCGGACGAGGGCACGAAGGCCAACGCGTACCGGATGCTCATGTGGCTGCTCAAGGAGTGCGACGAGCGCGGCCCGCGTATCAAGCACTACGCCAAGCAGGGACTGAACACGGAGAACAAGCTCAACCGGGCTATCGCTGAGAAGGACGCCCGGCTGCGCCCGATCGTGGCCCCGATCGACGAGGTGCAAGAGCTGATCACCGACCCGGAGATCGGGAAGTCGGCCACGGCCGCGATGACCAGCATCGTCAAGCGCGGCCGGGCGCTGGGCATCCACCTCGTGCTGATGACGCAGCGCATCGACAACCAGTCGCTACCGAAGGGCGTCACGTCCAACATCGCCATCCGGACGTGCCTGGCCGTCCCGTCGCACGTCGAGACGGACCTAGCCCTCGGGACGGGCGCGTACCGGCAGGGTGCCCGGCCGACGCAGTTCGAGATCGGGGTGGATGCCGGTTGGGGCGTGCGGGTGGGCTACGGGCAGATGTCCGCCGTCCGCGCCGCGTACCTCGACCGCGCCGCCGTGGAAAGGATCTGCGCCCGGGGCGTGGCCCTGCGCGGCGGTGTCACCGGCCCGGCTGATCTGCCGGCCGCGCGGGACGTGCTCGACGACCTGCGGGCGGTGTGGGTGCCGGCCGAGCGCGGGCAGCACTGGGACACCCTGGCCGGCAGGTTGGCCGACCGGTTCCCGGAGGCGTACTCGGCCGTCACCCCGGAGGCGCTGTCCGCGCTCGTGCGCGGCAAGGGTGTCGAGTCACGCAACGTGAAGTCCGGTGGGTCGACCCGCAAGGGCACGTACCTCGCGGACATCACCGCCGCCGCGCAACAGCGCGACAGCGACGCCGGCTGACGCCGGTAGCGCGGGCGGGTAGCGGACCGAACAGGGGTAGCGGCACCGCTACCCGGGCCGCTACCCGCCCCACCAGCACCGATCTTCACCGGTAGCGGTAGCGGCGCATCCCGCCTACCGCCGGTAACCCCCTGTTTGGAGCATTCAATGACCCTGACCGTGGTCGCTACCAGCACAAACACGCCCGGAATGTCCGCAGTCTGGTTCGCCGGATTTGCCCTAATCGTTGCTGTCGGTTACGCGGGAGCGTGCTACGTCAAGCCGTTCACTGCCTGTCACCGCTGCAAGGGCACCGGTACCGCCCCGCCGCCCGCGTGGCGGCGGGTGCTGCGCCGCACGACCAGTCCCCGCGCGCTGCGCGGGCGGCACGACTGCCGCCGCTGCACCGGCACTGGTTTGCGGCTGCGGATCGGTCGGCGCGTGGTCAACCACTTCCGCCGGCTGCGCCGGCACGCGGGCCGATGAACCGCCGCGCCGCCGGCCACACCGAGTGGTGTGGAATGGATCACCGCTGCAACCTCGGTGAGCACCGATCCGATGAGACCGTGGTCGACGTTGCCGGCCGCTCCCGCGCCGTCCTGGTCAGGGTGCGCACCGCCGCCGGGCGGGAGCACGCCGAGGTGCGCATCCGGGTCGCGCTCGCTCCAGGAGAGTTGGCCGCGCGGCGGCAGTTGGTCGGGCTGCTCGGTGACCTGCGCCAGGCCGTGACCCGCGCTGCCATCGCTAGCCGACCACGGCCACGGACGGTGGCGTGATGGGCCGTCCTTACCGCGATGGTCCGTCGATGCGCGATGCGTCGCTGTCCGGGCTGGAAATCTGGCTCGCCGGCACGCCGGCCGAACTTGACGCCGCCGTGCGCGCGCTGACGACCGCCGGGCGTCTCGCATGGCGTGGCGCGCCCCGGCCGATGACCGGTGCCGATGCTGGCCGCGCCCGGATGTATGTGCGGCTGACCGTCACCCCGACCCGGCGGACGAACCGTCCGGCCCGGCCCGACTGCGATGAGGGGGCGGCGGTGCTGCCGTTCCCCGACCGGCGACAGCACGCCGGATAACCCCGAAGACCTGATCGGCGCGCTCCGCGCGCTCACCTCTGGTGGCCAGCGTCCGCGCGGCGCTGGTCACCCGTACGCCGCTGCCAGGAAGGACCGTCATGCCCGAGGTTTCGTCGTTGCTGGCCGCCGCGCTCGCCTGCGCGGCGCGCGGCTGGCACGTGTTCCCGCTACGTCCCGACCACCCGCACGCCGCCGAGGATGACGCGAAGCGGCCCGCGTTCCCGAACCGGTGCACCGCCGCACGCTGCGACCGCACCGACCCCCGCTGCCAGGCCGCCGGCCGCCACGTCGGGTGGGAAGAACGCGCCACCACCGACCCGGCGCGCATCCGCCGGGCGTGGTCACAGCGGCCCTACGGGATCGGCATCGCCTGCGGTCCCTCCGGGCTGCTCGTGGTCGACCTGGACGTGCCCAAGCACCCCGACGACACCCCGCCATCGGAGTGGGCCGGCGTGTGCGTGGGCATGGACGTGTTCGCCATCCTCGCCGAGCGCCACGGCACCCCAACCACCTGGATTGCCGGCTGCGGCCCCGGCGACGGCCCGCCTACCGGCGTTGACGCCACCTACACGCAGACCACGGGGCGCGGCGGACGTCACCTGTTCTACCGCCACCCCGCCACCGGCCCGAAGCTGGGCAACACGGTAGGCGAGCGCGGCGGGCTCGGCTGGAAAGTCGACACGAAGTCGCATGGCGGCTACGTCGTCGCCGCCGGCAGCACGGTCAACGGACGCCCTTACACCGTCGCTCTCGACGTGGATCCCGCGCCGCTTCCCGGCTGGCTGGCCGCACTGCTGGCACCTGCCGCGCGGCCGGCATACCGCCCGGCGCCGGTGGCGTTGCCGCCGGACCGGCGCGGCCGGTACATCGCCGCCGCGATCCGCTCCCAGGTCGCCCACCTCACCGCCGCGCCCGAAGGGCAGCGCAATCATGTGCTGTTCGCCTCCGCTGTGGCGCTCGGGCAGCTCGCCGCCGGTGGCGCGCTGACCGAAGACGACGTGTACGCGGTGCTGGAACCGGCCGCGCTGTCGACCGGGCTGTCGGCTGGCGAGGTGGCCCGCACGATCGCCTCCGGGCTACGCATCGGCGCGCGTGAGCCGCGTCGACTCACTGTGGGTAGGGCTGCGGCATGAGCGGCGAGCCGTTGAACGTGTTGGAGCTGTTCGCCGGCATTGGCGGGTTGTCGCTGGGGTTGCAGCGGGCGGGGATGCGGATCGTCGGGCACGTCGAGATCAACCCGTTCTGCCGCGCCATCCTGCACAAGCACTGGCCGGAGGTGCCCTGCCATGACGACGTTCGCACTGCCCTCACCTGGTGGCGCTCACAGCCTCGACCACGCGTCGATGTCGTCGCCGGTGGCTACCCCTGCCAGCCGGATTCCCTGGCCGGTCCCCGGCGGGGCACCGACGACGAACGGTGGCTGTGGCCCGAGATGGCCCGGGTCATCCACGCTCTGCGCCCCCGATACGTCATCGGAGAGAACGTCCTCGGCCACCGCACCCGGGGACTTCGTTTCGTGCTCCGAGATCTCGAACGCCTCGGATACACCACCCGTGCCGGCGTTGTCCGCGCTTGCGAGATGGGCACCCCACACCCACGACCCCGCCTGTTCATCCTGGCCCACACCAACAGCCAGGGACGGCCGGCGCGGCGCTGGCTGGAACCGGCCAGGACGGCCCCTGTCCGAGAGAGCCGGTGGCCCGCTGAACCCGGAGTGGGTCGAGTGGCTCATGGGCTTCCCGACCGGGTGGACCGCGTTACCGCCCTCGGAAACGCCGTCGTCCCCGCCGTCGCCGAACACATCGGCGGCATCATCCTCGACCACCACACCCAGAGGCGGTGACCCCGTGCCGACCGACATCACACGCCTACAGATCGGCACCGGCCCGGAAACCATCCGTGTACTCAAAAAGGAACTGGCGAACGGGCTGCTGCCCGACACGTACGTATCCGGTGGTGCGCTCGTGCACATGGAGGCCGTCTCCGGTGGCCTGGCCGTCGCCGCCGACGAGGACTCCCCGCTCCCGGTGTCCGCGAGCACCATCAACCCCGCCGGCCTGGCTGGGCTGCTCGCCGAACACGCCCGCGTCTACCGCACCAAAATCCGCAAGGACGACCAGGGCAACCCGGAACCCTACGACGAGGAAACCACCCCCTCGCGGGAGGTGCTGTCGGCCGTGCTGGCCGGGAAGACGTGGCCGGGCCTGCCGGCGCTGCGTGGCGTCATCGGTGCCCCGGTGCTGCGCCGAGACGGCACCCTGTTGCAGCAGCCCGGTTACGACCCGGCCACCGGTTTTTACCTCGCCTCGAAAGTGGCGCTGCCGGCCGTGCCGGACGCGCCCACCGCCGAGCAGGTAACCGAGGCCCGGCAATTCCTGCTCGGGCGGTTCCTGCGCGATTTCCCGTGGTCGTCGGCCGCTGACCGGGCGAACTACATCGCCTTGTTGGCCACGCCGATCCTGCGGCACTTCACCCGCAGTTTGACTCCGTTCGCGCTGATCGACGCGACCATGCCGTCATCCGGCAAATCCATCCTGACCGCCGGGCCAGGCATGCTCTACGGCCAGCGCGTCATGCCCTGGGCCTACACCGAAGAAGAACTCCGCAAGTCCATCACAGCCGTGTTCGCCGAACAGGTCGGCGTGGTCATCTGGGACAACCTCGCCGAAGGAACCGTCATCGACTCCGCGAACCTCGCGCTACTCGTCACCGCCGGGGTCTGGTCCGACCGCCAACTAGGCGCGTCCCGCAACATCGCCACCGTCAACGACCGGCTCTGGATGGCCACCGGCAACAACCTCCAAGTCGGCGGAGACATGGCCTCCCGCACCGTGCGGGTGCACCTCGACCCGGACATGCCCCGCCCCGAACTGCGCGACCAATCCGGATTCGGTATCCCGCACCTCGACCAATGGATCACCGACCCCGCGAATCAACTCACCGTCCTGTGGCACCTTCTCGTGCTGGTGCTCGACTGGACCCGCCAAGGCGCACCCCGCGTCACCGGCCTGTCCATGCGCCAGTTCACCCCGTGGGCGCAGTACCTCGGTGGGTTCCTCGCCCACCACGGCATCGACGGATTTCTCACCAACGCGGCCGACGTGCGCGGCATCGACGAAGACGAACAACGCTGGGGCGCGTTCCTCGCCTGCTGGCACGACCGACACGGCAGCAGGCCCCTCACCTCCGCCGACCTACGCCGAGACGCAGAACCCATGCACCTGGGCAGCGATGAACACGACCCCTGGGACGGGCAGTTCATCACCACCCCCGCCGGACGCCTACCCAACGCGCTGCAACTCGGCCGGCTCCTCACCGGGCAAGCCGGGCGGTGGCGCGGCAACCACGTCCTGCGCACCGGCACGCATGAACGCGGCAACCGGGGCGTCTACTGGGTCGAACGCCGCGACGACTAACCCGGCTAAACCATCCCTGCATCTCGGCAACTCGGCATCTCGGCAAAACCTGCGTCCTACCTGGGAAAACACCTTGCCGAGATCAAGGAAGTAGAGAACCTCCGATCTCGGCAACTCGGCACCGATCTGCCGAGAACAAAGCCGGTTGCCGAGATGACTCCACCAACCCCGCCGCCATCTCGGCAACCGTTTCCCCAGCTCGACGCCCTATCTGCCGAGATGCCGAGATGCAGGGATGGTTTAGCCGCTCTCACGCAGGACAACCGGCCGCCCGCCGCTGCCGACCCACTTCCGCGACCCGCTGAGAGCCACACAGCCAGATCCGCGCATGGCTTTACCCCAGCCCATCACGGATCTTGGCTGTACGGGGCTCTCAGCGGGTCGCTCTGCGCCCTTCTGTAGCGACGCCTTCCCGTCTCTCCACATCTGACCCACGCCGACCGAAAAGCCCTCACCGTGCGTCTCAGCCGGCCACGACCCACGATCCGCCACCAAGGAGGCACGCGCGTGAAGCCGGACACCCCCAAGCTTCACCCAGACAAGCCAGGTTCCCCCGGAACGCTCTACCGCCCTGCCGAAGTTGCCAAAATCCTTCGCTGTTCGGAGTGGTGGGTAAAAGAGCAGGCCCGTAACGACCGGATTCCCTATAGCTGGATTGGGGGAAGCTACCGGTTCACTGACGAACATATTGCTGAGATCGTTCGACTGTTCGAGCGCCGACCTGCGGTCGATCCGCAATTGGGCCATGCAGCTTCCACCCCACGCCGCAGCCGATCAGGAGGCACTGATCCGGCAGTCCAACTCAAGGCGCGACCGCCCCGCCGGGCGCGGCGTGTGGCCGGACAAGCGCCCCTCGCTGCCTAGGAATTCTGTTTCCGGTGCCGCTCGGCCTCATGCCGGGCGCACGTCCTATGAGAAGGAGGCTGATTTGGGATACGCCGAAAATCGCGGAGATTACTGGCGCGGCCGGTACAAAACAAGGTCCGGCAGGTACGGGACCGTCAGTGACTCGACCGGCGGGACTGTTCGCTTCCGCACCAAGCGTGAGGCTGAACGCGCCGCCAATGACGAGGAGGCCAAAGTGCGCGCCGGCCGCCTCCGCGACCCTGCGGCAAGCCGGATTACCTTCGGGCAGTACGTCAGCGCGTGGTACGCCGCCCAAGACCTGGCCGCGTCGACGTTGCAGAACTATAAGCGGCACATCGAGGAGCATTTGCTGCCCGCGTTCGAGCACGCGGCGATTGCTGGCATGACAGCTACGGACGTGGCCGCCTGGGAAAAGAAGGAAAGGGCTCTCGGCTATGCCGAGTCGAGTATCAAGACTTGGCGCGCTACCCTTCACCTGATCCTTGCTGACGCTGTAGAAGAGGGGCTGCGGGATTCCAATCCCGCCACCCGACGCCGTGGGCGGGGTAAACGCGCTGGCCGCTCACGCAATCGCGGCCCGGAGAAGGCCGTTACGGACCCGCTTGGCATCTTGCTGCTTGCTGAGCGCGCCGCGCTCTTGTCCGGCCGCGACGACGAATTTACGGCCGTTGTGCTCAAGGGTTACACGGGCATTCGGTGGGGCGAACTGGTCGGGCTGGAGACACAATACGTGCGTTCAACCAGTCTGAGAGTGGAGTGGCAGCTATACGAACTTGACACCGGTGAACTGCACCGCTGCCCACCTAAGGATGATTCCCACCGTACGATCGATCTGCCGCCGTGGTTATCCGGGCTGGTGTCCGATCACATCGCGAGCACGGAACCTAAGCCGTGCTCTTGCCACGGGCTGAAATACGTCTTTGGCGGCTATCGGGCCGCTAATGGGGCGGCACAGCGACCAGGGCCAAAGCTTGTCGACGTTGCCCGCCGCGCAGGCGTATCGACCGGTACCGCCTCTGCGGCCATGAACCATTCAGAGGTCGTGCGGGAGGCGACGCGCGTCAAGGTTCTGGCTGCGGCCGAAGACCTCGGATATGTCCGTGGCGCTGGATCGTCGGGGGAGTTGGCCGCTCACTGGCGGCGCAACAGCTTCGCTACGTGGCTTTTCCACCCGTCGGCCACCGGTTGGTACCCGAAGAAGGCCCCGCAGCAGGCGCGGCCGGTGCCGCTGCTGGCTGACCCATGGCCAGGTGTGCCCGCGCGTGGCCGGAACGCCGCCGCGCGCGCTGAATCGTGTTGGCTGCCGATCGCGCCCGGTCTGACGCCGCATGGACTTCGGCACACGCACAAGACGGTCATGGTCGGCGCGGGCGTTCCTCCGAAGCTGATGGATGACCGGATGGGGCATGAGGACGGTTCGATTCAGGCTCGCTATTCGCACGTCACGCACGACATGCGGCACCGACTCGTGATCGCGCTCACTGATCTGTGGGAAGCGTCGCTTGTAGCCCGCCGGGAGATGTCGCCCGGCTCACCCGTGGCCGCGCTGGACCGGCTACTGAAGGTGCCTGCGTAGAGGTCGCTGGGAGACGCGATTTTCAAGATTTTCTCCCAGATCTCTCCCACGGACACTCTCGGGAGACAGTTCAGGGCCGGCCCCCTTTGTGGGGAACCGGCCCTGAACTGGCCTTACCTCTGGTCGGGGTGGCCGGATTCGAACCGACGACCTCTTCGTCCCGAACGAAGCGCGCTACCAAGCTGCGCCACACCCCGAGGCGTGCCGACAAATAGTAGCCCACCCGCTCCGATGGTCAAACTCGGTACCCCCGCCGCCCGGCGCCCCCATGATCCGCACAACTTCGGCGATGTAGTGGCCTCGCGGCGCGACGAGACCACTACATCAGGGAAGTTGTGCGGATCATGGAGCGCGCGCGATGGCAAGCACGCGCGAGCGCGTACCGCGCAGCGCGTCAGCGGGGGATCAGGGTGAGGATGCTGGCCTCCGGGGGGCAGGCGAAGCGGATCGGGGCCGTCGGGTGGGTGCCGAGGCCGGCGGAGACGTGCAGCCAGGAGTCCGAGCCCGGCCACCGGTGCAGACCGCGCGCCATCGAGCGGGGCAGGCCGCAGTTGGTGACCAGCGCCCCGAAGCCCGGTACGCAGACCTGACCGCCGTGGGTGTGCCCGGCCAGCAGCAGCCCGAAGCCGTCCGCTGCCATCTGGTCGAGCACCCGTGGCTCGGGGGAGTGCGTCAGCGCGATGGAGAGGTCGGCCGAGGACGACACCGCGCCGGCCACCGAGGGGTAGTCGTCCCGGTCGATGTGCGGGTCGTCGACCCCGACCAGGTCGAGCTGCCGACCGCCGGCCTTGAGCATGGTCCGGGCGTTGTTGAGGTCTGCCCAGCCCGCGCCGGTGAAGACCTGGCGCAGCTCCTCGTAGGGCAGCTCGACGCCCTCGGTGTACTCCCGGTCGGGCAGGAAGTAGGTGAACGGGTTCTTCAACACCGGGCCGGTGTAGTCGTTGGAGCCGAACACGAACGCACCCGGGTAGTCCAGCAGCGGTTGCAGGGCACGCAGCACCCCGGGCACCGCGTCCGGGTGGGCCATGTTGTCGCCGGTCACCACCACCAGGTCGGGGTCTAGGGCGGCCAGCGACGCCACCCAGCGCTGCTTGCGCGCCTGGTTGGGCATCATGTGCAGGTCCGACAGGTGCAGCACGCGCAGCGGTTCCGCGTCGGCCGGGAGCACCGGCACGTCGTACCGCCGCACTGTGAACATATTGCGCTCGACGAGCGACGCGTACCCGAGGGTGGCCGCGCCGATCGTGGCGGTTCCGGCGGCGAGCCGGAATAGTGTGCGCTTTCGCATGGCGTTCAGGGTAGTTTGACCGTCCATGAGCACGCTGAAGGACCGCCTCACCGCCGACATGCGTTCCGCGCTCAAGGCGCGCGACGAGCTGACCACCTCCACGCTGCGGATGGCCCTGGCCGCCGTCGGCACCGCCGAGGTCGCCGGCAAGGCCAAGCGCGAGCTCACCGATGACGAGGTGCTCGCGGTGCTGACCAAGGAAGCCAAGAAGCGTCGGGAGGCGGCCACCGCGTTCGCCGACGCCGGCCGCGCCGAGCAGGCCGCGAAGGAGGCCGCCGAGGGCGAGGTGCTGGACCGCTACCTGCCCAGGCAGCTCTCCGACGCCGAGCTGACCGAACTGGTGTCGGGGGCGCTCGCCGCGGGCGGCTTCACCGGGAAGGCCCAGATGGGCCCGGCCATGAAGGCGGCCCAGGCCGCGGTGGCTGGCCAGGCCGAGGGTGGCCGGGTGGCCGCCGAGGTACGCCGACAGCTCGGTCTCTGACCCAGCGGGTCAGCGGCGGCAGCCGCTCGCTGGTCCGGACAGACAACGGGCGGCACCCGAGGAGGGTGCCCGCCCGTTCGTGTCCTGCTCGTCGGCTCAGCCGCCCGGTCGGCCGTTGCCCGGACGAGCGGGCTGGTTACCGGGCGGGGTGCCATCGGTGTTGCCCGGCGCGCCGCCGCCGCTGCTGACCTGGATGGTGACCACGCCACCCTTGATCGTGCGGCCGTCCGGGCTGGTGCCGGCCGCGTCGCCCGCCTTGCAGGAGGAGGGGACCTTCGCGCTGGAGACGACCGGCTCGAAGCCGGCACCCTTGAGCCGGGACTTCGCCTGATCCACCGAGACGCACTTGACGTCGGGAATGCTGCGCTGGTCACCCTCGGAGATCTTCTGGCCCGGTGGCTCGAAGTTGATCCGCGGCTTTTTCTTCATGGCGTCCCGCAGGGTTTCGTACACCGGCGGGTTGATGCCGTCCTTCTCCTTGTGCTTCATCTTGACGTTGGTCTGCGGCCAGTCCGGGTCGGCCATGATGCCGGCCACCGAGTACTGCTTGGTCATCGCGACCAGGGCGGCGGTCTTCTCCGAGTCGGTGGTGCCGGACTTACCGGCCACCGGCGCGTCGACCACGCTCTTCACCACCGCGGCGGTACGGTTGCCGCCGCACTTGCTGGTGGCGGAGTTGTCGCCGACCGGGCAGCGGGCGGCGTCCACGGCGGCGCGGGCCACCTCGGTGCTGAACCGCTTTTCGCAGCGCGGGTTGGCGATGTCCAGCTTCTTGCCCTCCGGGTCCCGGATCTCCTGCACCGGGATCGGCTCGCAGTACTTGCCGTCCGCCGCGAGAGTCGCGTACGCGTTGGCCAGGTCGAGCGGGGTGGTGGAGGAGACACCCAGGGTGAAGGCACCCCACTGGTGGGCCGCTTCCTTGCTGGCGGCGAAGGTGGCGTCGTTGCTCGCCCGGAACTGGATGCCGGCCCGTCGGGCGGCGTCGACCACGTTCTCCGCACCGACCTGCTGCTGGAGCGGGACGAAGTAGGTGTTGATCGACTGGGCGAACGCGCTCCACATGTTCTGCACACCGCCGGCCTTCAGGCCGGAGTTGGTCGGGCAGTAGAAGTGGGTGCCCTTGCAGGCGGCCGGGCTGCTGCTGTCGATGATGTATTCCGACTTGAACTGCTGCGGCGCGTTGAACGTGTAGCTGAGCGGGATGCCCTTCTCCAGAGCCGCGACGATGCTGAAGATCTTGAAGGTCGAGCCAGCCTGGTAGCCGGTGATGCCGTCGCCGCCGGTGAGCAGCGGATTGACCGTCGCCGGGTAGTTGCCCCGGATGCCCTTCCTGCTCTTCGCCGGATCGCTGGAGATTTTGTTCTTCGGGTTCTTCGGGTCGTCCAGCTTGAACTGCCGGTTGACCGCGAGCGCCCGCACCCGGCCGGTGCCCGGCTCGACCACCGCGACCATGACGGCTTCCTTGCTGTTCACGCTCTTGGACCTACGGACCGCCGCGTCGGCGCCCCGCTGCGCCTGCACGTCGATCGACGTCACGACGGTGTAGCCACCGCTCTTCAGTCGCCGCTCCCGGTCGTACGTGGTCGAGCCGAACGTCTCCTGCTGCATCCACCAGCGGTAGAAGTAGTCGCAGAAGAAGCCCCACTCGTTCACGTTGGCGGAGACACAGCCGTTGGGGGTGCGCTTGTCCTTCACCACCAACTTGGTGGCCTTGGCGGCGTCCGCCTCCTGCTGGCTGATGGCCTTGATGTCGACCATGTTGTCGATGACGTAGTTGCGCCGCTCCAACGCGAGCGGGTAGCCGGCCTCGGTGGTCGGGTTGTTCGTCGTCGGCGCCTTGACCATGCCGGCCAGCAGCGCGGCTTCCTCGATCTTCAGCTTGCTCGGCGGCTTGCCGAAGTAGACCTGGCTGGCCGCGTAGATGCCGTACGCGCCGTTGCCGAACGAGGCGAGGTTGAGGTAGCGGGTGAGGATCTCGTCCTTGGAGAACTCCTTGTCGACCTGGAGGGCCAGCCGCATCTCGCGGAGCTTGCGGGCGCTGGTGTCCTCGGTCGCCGCGACCACGTCGGCCGGGTGGGTGGCCGAGTAGGCGATGGCCAGCCGGACGTACTGCATGGTCAGCGTCGAGGCGCCCTGCCGGCCGCTGCCCTCGCTCTGGTTGTTGACGAACGCGCGGGCGACACCGTTGATGTCGACGCCGTTGTGCTTGTAGAAGTCGTGGTCCTCGGCCGCGATGATCGCCTTTCGCATGAACGGCGAGATGTCGTCGAACTTCACGTCGCGCCGGTTCTCGTCGTACATGGTCGCGAGCGGTGTCTTGCCGTCCGCAGCTAACAGATAGCTGATCTGCGGCGCGCGGGCCACAGTCAACTCCGTGGGCAGGGCGCCGAATGTCTTGGCGCCGGCCTTCGCGGCCAGGCCGGACATCGCTACCGCGGGGAAGGCCGCCGCAGCGACCACCACGCCGGCCAACAGGCCACACACGAGTAGCGATGCGGCGTTGGTCAGCACATTGTGGTCACGTTTCCGCATCCAGGTCACCTCGACAGGGTACGCGAGTAGGGAACGAGGGGCGCTGGGGCGTTCTTTCCCCATTTCCTGCGCGCGCTGCCCTCGTTGTGCTAAACGCACGACCCCCGGTGCTTGGTTGCGTGTGACCCGGCGTGAGTCTCTCCCGATTCAGGGAGGCGGCGCAGCGTTATCGCCGACCTCGGCGGGGTAACCGGCGGTCGAAGGCCCGGGAAGCCGGGAGTGTCCGGAATAATGGATTTTGCCGACAACGTTGCGTAATCAGTCGACTACAGAGCATGATGGGGGCGGCGACAGCGCCACATGTCGTCCGCGCCGCCTTGGGGAAGGCAGGCCGGGCGATCGGGGGGAATTGCCGGCTGACGTGCATCGACGAGGTCGGTAGGTACTGCAAGGGGGGACGTGTACACATGGGCATGATCACTGACTGGCCGTCGCTGGCGGCATGTCAGAACGGGGACCCGGACGCGTTGTTCGTACAGGGCGCCGAACAGAACGTGGCGAAGCGGATCTGCCGGAGCTGCCCAGTTCGGTACGAGTGCCTGGCCGACGCGCTGGACAACCGGATCGAGTTCGGTGTGTGGGGTGGCATGACCGAACGCGAACGGCGGGCGCTGCTGCGTCGTCACCCGCAGGTGACGAGCTGGCGCAAGATGTTCGAGGCGGCGATGAAGAAGAACAGCAAGGACAAGGCCGCCAAGGACAAGATCCTGGTCAGCGCGGCCAATTGAAACGGGTCACGGCCGGCTGATCGCCGCGCCGATCGTCCGTAGCCCGTCGACGTCGTGCACGTCGGCGGGCTGCGCCGTTACCGACACCGCCGGCACCGCCGGGAACGCCTCGGTGAACCGCGCGGCGACCTGCTGCTCGCGTACCGCCTGACGGGCCAGCGTGGCGTGCGCCCGCAGCACCTCGGCGGTGGCCTCGTGCCCACCCAGCTCGGTCAGCCGCTCGGCGGCGATCCGGCTCTGCTCGGCGTCCAGCTCCGGCACCGCCGGGCGGTGCACCCGGTTGAGCACCAGACCGGCCAGCGGCATTCGCTCGTCGCGCAGCCGACCCGCGAAGTAGGCGGCCTCCCGGACCGCGTCCGGCTCCGGCGCCGCGACCAGTAGAAAGGCCGTCTCCCGCGCCTGCAGGATGCGGTACGTCTGCTCGGCGCGCTGGCGGAAGCCACCGAACATCGAATCCAGTGCGGCCACGAAGCCGGACAGGTCGGTGAGCAGCTGCGCGCCGAGCACCTTCTGCACCACCTTGGAGAACATCCCGAACGAGGCCGTGACCAGGCTGAACATGCTTCGGCCCCCGCTGCGCGCCGGGGCCAGCAGCAGTCGCAGCATCCGGCCGTCGAGGAAGCGGGAGAGCCGGGCCGGCGCGTCCAGGAAATCGAGCGCCGAGCGCGACGGCGGGGTGTCCACCACGATCAGGTCCCACTCGCCCCGGGCGTGCAGCTGGCCCAGCTTCTCCATCGCCATGTATTCCTGCGTGCCGGCGAAGGTCGAGCTCATCGCCTGGTAGAACGGGTTCGCGAAGATCTCCGCGGCCTTCGTCGGGTCGGTGTGCTGCAACACCACGTCGTCGAAGGTGCGCTTCATGTCCAGCATCATGGCGTGCAACTCGCCGCCGCTGCTCTCGACGTCGATCCCCTTGACCTGGCGGGGGGTGTTGTCCAGCTCGGTCAGGCCCAGCGACTGGGCCAGCCGGCGGGCCGGGTCGATGGTGAGCACCACAGTCCGCCGGCCGTGGTGCTCGGCCGCCCGCAGCGCCAACGCCGCGGCCGTGGTCGTCTTTCCCACCCCGCCGCACCGCAGCACACGACGATCCGGACGCCCGGGTCGGCGAGGATCTGGTCGACGTCCAGCTGCGGCGCCGCGTCTTCGGAAGGCACCAATCGAGCGTATCGGGCCGGTCGGTCCACGTGCCCGTGCTGCGCTCAGGTGTGAGTCATTCGGCGCGGACGAGGGCCTGGGCCAGCATCGCCAGCCCTGCCCGGTCAACCCCGTCCGGCAGCAACGGCAGCTCGATCATCGGCAGCCCCAACTCCACCAGGTCGGCGCGGAGCGAATCCTCCAGTTCGCGACGGATGAGCTGGTCCCGTGCCTCGTCGTGCAATCTGGCCACCACGTCCCGATCGGCCGGCAGGCCGGCGGCGACCAGCCCGCGCTCCAGGTCGGCGGGGGTGACCGACCGGCCGACGGGGAGCGGCGGCCGGACGCCGTTGACGAGCACCTTCCCGATGCCGAAGCCGAGCGCGGTCAGGTCGGCGATCGCGTCCACCGTCTCCTGGATCGGCATCTCCTCCAGCAGGGTGACCACGTGCACCGCGGTCATCGGGGAGCGCAGCAACGCGGCGACCCCCTCGCTCTGGGTCTTGATCGGGCCCACCTTGGCCAGCCGGGCCGTCTCCGCCGTCACGTTGAGGAAGCGGCCGATCCGCCCGGTCGGCGGTGCGTCCAGCACCACCGCGTCGTACGCGCGCCGCTGACCGGAGGTGCGGGTGGTGGCCTCCTTCACCTTGCCGGTGAGCAGCACGTCCCGCAGGCCCGGCGCGATGGTGGTGGCGAAGTCGATGGCGCCGAGCTTGCGGAGGGCCCGGCCGGCCGCGCCCAGCTTGTAGAACATGTCGAGGTACTCGAGCAGCGCCTCCTCGGCGTCCACCGCGAGCGCGCGTACCTCCCCGCCGTCCGGCGCGTCGGCGAGGTGCCGCTCCTCGTAGGGCAGCGGGTCGATGCCGAACAGTTGGGCGATGCCCTGCCGCCCCTCGACCTCGACCAGCAGGGTGCGCCGGCCGCCGGCGGCGAGCGCGAGGGCGAGGGCCGCCGCGACACTGGTCTTGCCGGTGCCACCCTTGCCGGTCACCACGTGGAGGCGGGCGGGCCAACCGGTCCCGGCCGGCTCGACCGGCTGCTCAGCTGCACACACCCGTCGAGCCTATCCAGCCTCGGCGGTCACGCGACCTCGCAGACCCACCAACCCGTCTTCTGCACCACAGTGAAGCGCAGTTCCTGGTCAGCCACCTTCTCGTCGGCGGTGGTCATGGTGATTCGGGTGGAGACGGTGGCCCGGTCCCCGGTCTGGTTGTCCACCTTCGGGGTGGTCCACCGAAACCGTGGGTTCTGGTAGGTGGAGGCGTACTTCTGCACCTCGGCCACCTTCGCGGCGATCTTGTCGTCGTCGCGGGCGGCGGCGCAGACCCGGCTGGCCGCCTTGGTCGCGTCGCGATCCTTGTAGACCGCGGTCAGGAACTCGTCGACGGCGACCGTCGGCTCCTTGGCGCCCTCGCCGTTCTCGGCGTCGCGCAGGGTCAGGAACGCCACCACACCCCCGCCCACGCAGAGCACCATGATCACGGCCAGGGCGATCACCGCGATCAGCACGCCGCGCTTCTTCTTCGGCTCGGCCGCGGCCTGGTACGGCGGGTACGCCGGCGGGGCCGGCGGGATCGCAGCCGGGTCAGCAGCGCCGGGCTGCGTCGGCGTTCCACCCGAAAAGCCGTCGCCCGCCGCATCCGGCTGCCCGGCCACGCCGGAGCCGACGGGCTGCCCGGGGAAGGCTGACTGCACGGGGACGGCCGGCTGGGCGGGGAGCGCCGGCTCGGCCGGGGATGCGGGGAGGGCGAGCTGCCCGGGCGGCGCGACGGAGGCCGGCTGGTCGGAGACCAGCGCGTCGGGCTGACCGGTGGGATCCGGGAGGGCCGGCGGGTGGGCGGGTGTGCCGGCCTGGTCGCCGCTGGGCGGTTGGGTCATGTCTTTCCCCCGGGGGGTGCGGCGCCCGTCGCCACCCCTGGCGTCGAGCGTGATCGAGCGGGCGGCCGGGCGCTGCGCGACCGTCCGACCGGAAGGGTAGCGGTCGATGACTCACTCGGTGTCGCCGCTGCCGCGCCGTACCGGCCACCGATCCGGAGCGCGAGACCCGCGCCGGATCCGATGTCAAACCCCTGACCTGCGAGGTGTCGCATATGTGACTGTTGGTGACGCCTTGTGCGCGTCCTGTTGGCGGGACTGCGGCCGCACACCTACCTTCGTCCGGTGCGGGGGACCGGAACGGACGAACGGGTCCGTACGGAAGCATGATCCGAGCGGTACGACCGGAGGCAGTGCATGCGCGACGCGGACAACATCCCTCGCACCCAGTTCCCGACCAACGAACGGTCGCGACGACCCGGTTCGCTGGTCGAGGCCGGCGGGCAGGTCGCCAGCCAGCCGATCAACGAGCGGTCGTACCGCCGGATGCCCGAGCAGGCCGAGGCGGCTCGGGTGCCGAACCCGCCCGCCGAACGGGCCCGCGACGACGACGAGCCGGGCTTCGTCATCCACCTGCCGATCCGGGTGCCGACGCTGGCGGCGGCGACCGTGCTGGCCGGGCGGGTGGCGGTGTCGCTGGGCTTCCTGCCCGAGCTGGACGCTGGGGAGACCACCGTGTCCAACGCCGACGACCAGAACAACCGGCACCGGGTCTTCTGTGACCTGCTGCTGCCCGACCGGTCCCGCTGCCCGCAGGGGTACGAGCACGAAGGGCTCTGCGGGGAGTTGCCGGCCGCGCCGGAGCAGCGTCCCGTACCTCGTCCGGCCAGCGGACCGTAGGCTGTCCCTCGAACAATTCCGCACCGAGAGGGAGCCCTTCAGCGATGCAGAAGTGGGAATACTCCACGGTCCCGCTGCTGGTCCACGCGACCAAGCAGATCCTCGACAACTGGGGCGAGGACGGGTGGGAGCTCGTCGCCGTGGTCCCCGGGCCCAACCCGGACCAGCTGGTCGCCTACCTGAAGCGACCCAAGGCATGAGCAACGGTCCGCACGCGAAGCTCGCCGAGTTGGGGCTCGAACTGCCCGAGGTCGTGCCTCCGGTGGCCAGCTACGTCCCGGCCGTGCAGTCCGGGCAGCACGTGTACGTCTCCGGCCAGCTGCCGATCGCCGAGGGCCGGTTGCTCGCCACCGGCAAGGTCGGCGCCGGGGTCTCGGCCGACCAGGCGAAGGACCTGGCCCAGCGGTGCGCGCTCAACGCGCTGGCCGCGGTCGACTCGCTGGTCGGCCTGGAGAACGTGGTCAAAATCGTCAAGGTGACCGGCTTCGTGGCCTCCGCACCCGGTTTCACCGGTCAGCCCGCAGTGATCAACGGTGCCTCCGATCTCTTCGGCACCGTCTTCGGCGAGGCCGGCCGACACGCCCGCAGCGCGGTGGGCGTGGCCGAACTCCCGCTGGACGCCCCGGTGGAGATCGAGCTGATCGTCGAGGTCGCCTGACGCGTCCCGCACCACCCCACGATCTTGCACTTTCGCCCGGAGGAAAGCCCTGAACAGGGACGAATCAGGGGCCGAAGGTGCAAGATCGTGGAGGATGGCGAGCGGGGTCGTACGATCGCAGCCATGAGCGGGCACGTGACGGGGGCGGTGGCGGCGCTTGCCGACGAACTGCCGACCTGGGTGACACTTCTGCGCGCGCCCAACCCGGGGCCGATGACCCTCGACGGCACCAACACCTGGCTGCTGCGCGCCCCGACGGCCGAGTACGCCGTCGTGGTCGACCCGGGTCCGGCGGACGAGGGGCACCTGCACCGGATCGCCGAGCACGGCCCGGTCGGGCTGATCCTGATCACCCACGGCCACCCCGACCACACCGAGGGCGCGGCACGGCTCAGTGAGCTGCTCGGCGGTGTGCACGTCCTCGCCGTCGACCCGGCGCACACCATCGGCGGTGCGCCGCTGACCGAGCCGGGTGAGCAACTCGGCGGCTTCGGCCTGGAGATCCGCCTGTTGAACACGCCAGGGCACACCGCCGACTCGGTCTGCTTCCTGGTCGAGCACGGCGACCAGCGGGTGGTGCTCACCGGTGACACCATCCTCGGCCGGGGCACGACAGTGGTCGCCCATCCGGACGGGCACCTCGGTGACTACCTGAGCAGCCTGGAGCTGCTCTCCGCGTACCGGGAGATCCCGGCGCTGCCCGGTCACGGCCCGGCGCTGGCCGACTGCGCCGCCGCCGCGCTGTTCTACCTCGCCCACCGCCGGGCCCGGCTCGACCAGGTCCGGGCGGCGGTCGCCGCCGGCGCCCACACCCCCGCCGACGTGGTGGCGACGGTCTACGCGGACGTGGACCGTTCGCTCTGGTGGGCGGCCGAGTGGTCGGTCCGTGCCCAGTTGGAGTATCTGGGCGTCGACACCGGGGAATCCGCGACCGGGGTCAGTGGGTTGGAGCACATGTGACCTGCCCCGTGTGTGGAACCGTCGCCGTTCCCGGCGCGCGGTTCTGCCACAACTGTGGCGCCGCGCTGCCGGCCGCCGCCACGTTGCCGGCCGCCGAGCGTCGGGTGGTCACCGTGCTCTTCGGTGACCTCTCCGAATTCACCTCCTGGTCGGAGGATCTCGACCCGGAGCGCGTCGGAGCGGTCACCGACCGGGTGCTGGCCGCCCTCGCCGGTGCGGTGAAGACCTTCGGCGGGCACGTCGACAAGCTCACCGGTGACGGGATCATGGCGGTCTTCGGCGCTCCGGTGGCGCACGAGGACGACGCGGAGCGCGCCGTCCGGGCCGCCCTGTCGATGCAGCGGGCTGTGCGCCGGGTGCTCGACGACGAGCGCGGCGGCGGTGCGCCGCTCGGGCTGCGGGTCGGGCTGAACACCGGCGACGTCATCGCGGGCATCCAGGCCGCGATCGAGTACACGGTCATCGGTGACACGGTGAACACCGCGGCCCGGCTCGCCGACGCCGCCGCGGTCGGTGCCGTCTACGCCGGTGGGCGTACCGCCGCCGCCACCCGGCACGTGTCCTCGTGGCGGGCGCTGCGCCCGTTGCGACTCAAGGGCAAGCGGGAGCCGGTCGAGGCGTACGAGCTGCTGGGTCTGCTGGACGCGCCGGGCACCCGGTCCGGGCTGGGCGACGAGGCGCCGTACGTCGGTCGGGAGACGGAGATCGGCCGGGTCGCCGGCCGACTCGCCGAGGTGATCGACCAGGGCGACCCACGGGTGCTGCTGATGACCGCCGAGGCGGGTATCGGCAAGTCCCGGTTCGCCGCCGAGGTGGAACGTCTCGCCGCCGGGTACGACGTGGGAGCCGGCCGGTACGCGGCGCACACCGGCGCCCGGGTGCTCTCGGTGCGCTGTGCCGCGTTCGGTGAGCGGCGGCGGCTCGCGCCCCTGGCCGACCTGGTGCGGGCCGCCGTCGGCCTGCCCAGTGACGCCTCCACCGCGTTGACCCGCCCGGCGGTGGAGGAGCGGCTGCGGCGACTGGAGCAGCGTCTCGCCCGCGCACCCGGCGAGACCCCGCCGATCGCCACGGAGCAGCTGCTCGCCCTGCTCGGTTACGCCGAACTCCCGGCGCACGCCGGCACCGACAGCGGCGAGTGGGGCGGCACGGGCACCCCGGCCGCGGATGCCGAGGTGGTGCCCAACGCGGTCGCCGACCTGCTCAGCGGGCTCGCCTCGGAGGCGCCGCTGGTGATCGTGGTCGACGACCTGCACGACGCCACCGCCGAGACGATCAGTGCCCTCGGGCTGACCCTGT
Source organism: Micromonospora tarensis (assembly GCF_016803395.1). Lineage (GTDB taxonomy): Bacteria > Actinomycetota > Actinomycetes > Mycobacteriales > Micromonosporaceae > Micromonospora > Micromonospora tarensis. The sequence continues at coordinate 38,269 of NZ_JAEVHL010000034.1, forward strand.
CCAGGCTCACCGGGCCGGTGCTGGTGCTGCTGCTCGGCCGCCCCGAGCTGGTGCGTACCGCCGGCGCGCTGACCCGGGTCGCGGACGCCGAGGTGCACGCGCTGCCGCCGCTGCGCGGTGCCGACGCCGCGCGGCTGCTCACCAGCTACCTCGGTGGCGGCAAGTTGCCACCGGCCGACGCCGACCGGCTGCTCGCCACCGCCCAGGGCAACCCCTTCTACCTGGCCGAGCTGGTCACCCTGCTGATCGAGCGCGGCGCGCTCACCACCGAGCCGGCGCGCGGTGCCCGCGCGGCCGGGGACCGGCCCGGCTTCGGCGAGCGGGAGCAGGGCGCACCGGTGGGCTG
>NZ_JAEVHL010000035.1 GCF_016803395.1 Micromonospora tarensis
CCCCACTTGTGCGCGCTCGCCGTGAGCACCGACCACCCCGCCGGCAGGGGCACCCGGCCGACCGACTGGGCGGCGTCCACGTACAGCGGCACCCCCACGTCGGCGCAGGCGGCGGCCGCCTCCGCGACCGGCTGCACCGTCCCCACCTCGTGACTGGCGGTGATCAACGCGGCCAGCGCCACCCCCGGGGCCCGCACCGCGCTCGACCACGTGCCGAGGTCCAGCCGGCCGAGCCGGTCGACCGGCACCACGGTCACCGTCCCGCCCGCTCCGACGTGCCGCTCCGCCGCGTGCAACACCGCGGAGTGCTCGATCGCCGAGTGCACCAGCGTCGACCCGACCCGGTGCCGCCCGGCCAGGCCGCCGAGCACCGCACCGTGCGCCGCGGTCGTACCGCTGGGGGTGAAGGACACCTCGTCGGCACGGACGCCGAGCGTCAGCGCGGTGGCCTCGCGGGCGGCGTCGAGTAGTTGCCGCGCCCGGCGGGCCTGGGTGTAGAGCTTGCCCGGGTCGGCCCAGCCGTCCTCGAGCGCGGCCAGCAGCGCCTGCCGCGCGACCGGGTGGGTCGGCGCGGCGGTCGCCGCGTCCAGGTAAACGGGGGATGGGCTCACAGCTCCGCCTTTGTTCGCGACCGCGGGGCTCGTAACCCCGGCTCACTCATCGCGCTCACAGGCCCATACGCTAGCGCGGCGGTATGCCCGGTAACCCCCCGATGGGGGGCGGACAGTGACCCCACCACGGTCGAGTCCGTCATGGTCGAGTAATCTGCGACCGTCGGTGACGCCTTTGCCGTCGGTGCTGAGGAAAGACGCACCGCGGCGCGCTAGGGAGGCAGGACCAGGTGGTCGCAAGGAGTTCGGAGGTACGGCCGTCGGCCGTACGGCACAGCGCTTCCCCAGGGGTTGGTGGACGCCGGGGGCGTGGTGCTGGTCGCTTGGCCGGGCTCGGTCTCGGTGGCGTGGCGCTGCTGGTCCTGCTCACAGGTTGTGACGTGGGTCAGGCCTTTCACGGCTTCGGCTGGCCGCAGGGCGGCATCACGCCGGAGTCCAAGCGGATGTACGACCTGTGGATCGCCTCCTGCATCGCCGCGCTCGCGGTGGGCGTCTTCGTCTGGGGCCTGATCTTCTGGTGCATCGTGCGCTACCGCAAGCGTGGCAACGCGCTGCCGGTGCAGACCCGCTACAACCTGCCGATGGAGTTCCTCTACACCATCGCGCCGATCCTGATCGTCTCCGTGCTGTTCTACTACACGGCGATCGTGCAGACCGATGTCGACAAGCTGTCGAAGAACCCGGACGTGACGGTCGAGGTCGTCGCCTTCAAGTGGAACTGGCAGTTCAACTACCGCGACGGCCAGGGCACGGAGGCCCGCACCACCGCGTCGACGCTCGGCACCAGTGAGGTCATCCCGGTGCTGGTGCTGCCGACCAACCGGTCCATCCGGTTCGAGGAGACCAGCCGCGACGTCATCCACTCGTTCTGGGTGCCGGAGCTGCTGTTCAAGCGGGACGTCATGCCGGGCAAGATCCGCAACGTGTTCGAGGTCTCCAGCCTGGACGCCGAGGGCGCCTACGTCGGGCGCTGCGCCGAGCTGTGCGGCAGCTACCACGCGTTCATGAACTTCGAGCTGCGGGTGGTCTCGCCGGAGAAGTACGACCAGTTCCTGGCGGCCAAGCAGAGCGGCAAGTCCACCCAGGACGCGCTGAGCGAGATCGGTGAGCAGCCGTACGCGGAGACCACGCAGCCGTTCGACACCCGGCGGACGCAGGACAACTTCAACCCGGACGACGTTCCGGCCCGCACGGGAAGCTGAGGCAGCCGCATGAAGACCGAGTGGCGTATCTTCCTGATCATCGCCGTTTTCCTCTTCGGCGCCACCATCCTGTACGGCGCGTGGACGCACGGTGAGTCGGGCGGCGTCGAGTGGGTCGGCACTGTCGCCCTGCTGCTCTCGTTCCTGCTCTGCTCGATGTGCGGTGGCTTCTTCTGGTTCGTCTCCCGCCGGATCGACTCCGCCCGGAGGACCGCGCCGACGCCGAGATCGCCGACGGCGCTGGCGAGGTCGGCTTCTTCAGCCCGGGCAGCTACTGGCCGTTCGGTCTGGCGCTGGCCGCCGCGATCGCCGCGCTGGGCATGGTGTTCTGGCAGTACTGGCTGATCGGCGCCGGCCTGGTGGCGGTCGTCTTCTCGGCCTGCGGGCTGCTGTTCGAGTACTACAGCGGCACCCGGCGCACCGCCGAACACTGATCCACCCGGTCGCCGTCGCGACCGACCCGTACCGCCACGAAGGCCCGGTCCCCACGAGGGAGCGGGCCTTCGTCGTGCCTCGCGAGCCGGGCGAGGCCGAGGCCGAGGACGTCGCTGACGGTCGGTGCCGGCAGACGGGCCGTCGTGCGGCGGCTCAGGCCGCGCGGCGCCGGGTGGGCTGCGGGCGGCGCCGCTCGGCCAGCCGGGTGACCGGGGCGGCGAACGGCGCGATCAGCACGGCGAAGCCGCAGTCGACGCAGATCAGCTCGGGACAGTCGGTGCCGTGGTCGTCGACACAGGGCGGCGTCTCGAACGGTGCCACGCCCTCGCAGACATCGCAGTAGAGCTCGCGGTGCGACACGGGCGTCTCCTTCACTTCAGACGGAACGTCGGGCGAACCGCCCCGGATGCGACAGCGACGCACAGAGCGGTGCGGAGAACTACTCAGCTGTAGTTTCCCAGACGGGTCCGACACTTCCGCCGCCCGACCCTCGGCCGCGGGTTCGTCCGCGTTCCGGCCACGATCCACTCGACATCATTGACGTCGCGGTATCCCCGGTGGCCGGACAGCACGGATCCCAGAAACACGAGTCGATCATGCTGGGACGCGGGCCGACCCGCCGACCGGTCAGGCGGTGGCGGGTTGGGCGGTGGCGGTCTCGATCCAGCGGTCGAGGGTCGCGGCAGCCGCGCCGGAGTCGATCGACTCGGCGGCGCGGACCAGGCCGGCTCGCAGCGCGTCGGTCAGGTCCCCGTCGAGCGGGCCCTGGGTGGCGAGCGCCGCCGCGGCGTTGACCAGCACCGCGTCCCGTACCGGGCCCTGCTCGCCGGCCAGCAGGCGCCGGGCCACGCCGGCGTTGTAGGCGGCGTCACCGCCGCGCAGGTCCGCGAGGGTGGCCCGGGGAACCCCCAGGTCCGTCGCGTCCAGCACGACCTCCCGTACGGAGCCGCCCTGGGCCGCCCAGATCCGGGTCGGCGCGGCCGTGGTGAACTCGTCCAGCCCGTCCTCGCCGCGCATCACCAGGACGGAGTCACCGCGGGCGGCGAACACGCCAGCCATCACCGGGGCCATCCGCCTGTCGAAGCAGCCGACGGCACCGGCGCGGGGTCGGGCCGGGTTGGTCAGCGGGCCGAGGAAGTTGAAGACCGTCGGCACGCCCAGCTCCCGCCGAACCGGGCCGGTGTGCCGCATTCCCGGGTGGAACCGGGCCGCGAAGCAGAACCCGATGCCGGCCTCGGTGACGCAGCGGACGACCGCGTCGGGGTCGAGGTCGAGCGGTACGCCGAGGAACTCCAGCAGGTCGGCGGTGCCGCAGGAGGACGAGGCGGCCCGGTTGCCGTGCTTGACCACCTGCACGCCGGCACCGGCTACCACCAGGGCGGCCATGGTGGAGATGTTCACCGTGTGGGCGAGATCACCGCCGGTGCCCACCACGTCCAGCGCGGTGGACCGCAGCTCCTCGGGCAGGTCGACCGGGACGGCCCGGCTCAACATGGTCTCCACCAGCCCGGCCAGCTCGGAGGACGTCTCACCCTTGGCGCGTAGCGCGACGGCGAAGCCGGCCACCTGCGCGGCGCCCGCCGAGCCGGCCATGATCTCGCCCATCGCCCAGGCCGTGTCGGCGGTGGAGAGCTCCTCGCCACGCAGCAGCGAGTTGAGCAGGTGCGGCCAGGTCCGATCGCCCATGGCGGGCCTCCCGAGCGTGCGAAGTGCGGGTGGGCTGGAGCCGGCGCCGACTCGTCCGGCGCTTCGACGGGCCGGAGCAGCCAGGACGTCAGGCGGGTGCGTGCGTCCGGAGCAGCTCGGCCACCGTGCCGCCGGTGGTCACCGGGTCGAGCGGGTGCACCAGCGTCGCGTCGACCTCGGCGTACGCGGCGAGCCACCGGTCGGCGGCGCGGGCGATCACCAGACAGGTCGGCGGGGCGTCGTCCCGGTCGTCCTTGATCTGCCGGGCGATGCCGATGCCGCCGCCCGGGCTCGCCTCACCGTCGAGCAGCAACAGGTCGATCTCGTAGTTGTCGACCAGCCGGATGGTCTCCGCGTAGGTCGACGCCTCGACGAACTCGATCTGTAGACCAGGCGCGGGCCGGGTGCCGACGGCGAGCCGCATCCGGTCACGGACCTGCGGGTCGTCGCTGTAGAGCAGGACAGTGCAAAGACGCTCACTCATGTCGGCACTCCGCTTCCACCTCGTAGCTGCCCGCAGATCGTACCGGTCGGCGTGACGTAGCCGACATCCCGCCCTTCGATGCCGGTCGGGGTGTACGTCCGCGCAGCTCAGGCGGGGGCGGCGTCGGCGGCGCGCTGGCGGGCCTCCTGGCGGTCGAGCTCGCGGTCCACCCGGCGGGCCTCCCGTTCGGACTGCCTGACCCACTGCACCACCAGCACCGCGAGCATGGTCACGCTGACGAACTCGCCGCCGGCCCAGAGGATGCCGCCGGCGACCACCTGGTCCGCCCAGGGGTCGACCCAGCCGAGGTTGAGCGACGGGTACCAGTCGCCGCCGAAGAGCGTGCTGCTCTGCATGATGGTGAGCCCGAGCACAGTGTGGAACGGCACGGAGAGCAGCATCAGCAGTGCCCGCGCCGGGTACGGCCAACGGCCGGGCAGCGGGTCGAGGCCGAGCAGCGGCCAGAAGAACACGCAGCCGGTCATGATGAAGTGCGCGTGCACCAGCTCGTGTGCCCAGGCGTGTTCGAGGGTGAAGCGGTACAGGTCACTGAAGTACAGCACGAACGGGTTGACCACGAAGATGGCGAACGCCACCAGCGGGAAGCTGTAGATCCTGGCGAGGCGGCTGTGCACGATCGTCAGTAGCCGCTTGCGCGGCCAGGCCGGCAGGGTCCGCAGGGCCAGGGTCATCGGCGCGCCCAGCGCCAGGAAGATCGGCGCGACCATGGAGAGCACCATGTGCTGGATCATGTGCACGGACAGCAGCGCGGTGTCGTACGCGTGCAGCCCGCTGACCGTGACCAGCGCGATACCGCCCAACCCGGGGCCGAGGAAGAACACCGTACGGGCGATCGGCCAGCGGTCACCACGCAGTCGCAGCCGGTGCACCCCGTAGAGGTACACGCCGGCGGCGAGCACCAGGCCGAGGGCCAGCCAGCTGTCCAGCCGGGTCTCGGTCAGCACCGTGCCGACGGTGAACGGCGGCGGTGCCGAGGTGGCGGCGAGGTTCGGATCGACGTGCAGCACGCTTTTCAGGCTAGGCCAGGCGAAGCGGACCCTGACGCTCGGGCCACGGAAGGCGCAGGTTTGCCACCCCGCTGATCGGCTGCCCCGGTCAGGGGCAATAATGACGGCGTGACTGCGGCCCCAGCCATTGACAAGAGCCGGATCCACTCTCTGACGCGACCCAACATGGTCAGCGTCGGGACGATCGTGTGGCTCTCCAGCGAACTCATGTTCTTCGCGGCGTTGTTCGCGATGTACTTCTCGATCCGCGCGGCAGCGCCGGAGCAGTGGGAGAAGCACACCGAAGCGCTGAACATCCCGTACGCGACCACCTTCACGGTGATCCTGGTGCTGTCCTCGGTGACGTGCCAGTACGGCGTCTTCGCGGCGGAGCGGGGTGACGTGCACGCGCTGCGGCGCTGGTTCACCGTCACCTTCGTGATGGGTCTGATCTTCGTGCTCGGCCAGCTGAACGAGTACCGGCACCTGGTCGAGGACGGCATCAAGATCAACGGAGACGGGTACGGGTCGGTGTTCTACCTGACCACCGGCTTCCACGGTCTGCACGTGACCGGCGGTCTGATCGCCTTCATCATCTTCATGGTCCGTACCACCATGGGCCGGTTCACCCCGGCGCAGGCGACGTCGGCGATCGTCGTGTCGTACTACTGGCACTTCGTCGACGTCGTGTGGATCGGGCTGTACGCCATGATCTACTGGCTCCAGTGATCTTGCGCGCCACATTCCGCGCTGCTGCTCCGTCCCCTGAGACAGGTCCAACCGGTTAAGGACACCGCTCATGACTTCTGACAACGACCGCCGACGCGGTCTGCTCGCGCGGTTGCGTGAGCGGCCGGCCGCGCGCAGCAGGGGCCGCCGCCGGCTGGGCGCCGCGGTCCGGCTGATCGCCGCGCTGATGCTCGCCGGCGGCGCTTACACCGTCTTCGCCCCCGGTGCCCAGGCGCAGGACAACCCGCAGCTGACCGGTGCCGCCGCCGAGGGCAAGGCGCTGTTCGACGTGAGCTGTGTGACCTGTCACGGCCGTAACGCCCAGGGTGTCGAGGGTCGCGGGCCGAGCCTGATCGGCGTCGGCGCGGCCTCGGTCGAGTTCCAGGTCAGCTCCGGGCGGATGCCGCTGGCCCGCCAGGAGGCCCAGGCGCACCGCAAGCCCCCGCTCTTCAACGACGAGCAGACCCGTCAGCTCGCCCAGTACATCCAGGAGCTCGGCGGCGGTCCGGTCGTGCCCGATGGCGACGACCTCCGTGAGGAGGGCAACATCGCGGCCGGCGGTGAGCTGTTCCGGATCAACTGCTCGCAGTGCCACGCGTTCGGCGGTGGCGGCGGCGCGCTCTCCTCGGGCAAGTTCGCCCCGAGCCTGCGCCCCGCGACCGACCGCCAGATCTACGCGGCGATGCTGAGCGGCCCGCAGAACATGCCGGTGTTCGGCGACAACCAGCTCCGGCCGGAGCAGAAGGCCGACATCATCGCCTACATCCAGGAGACGCTGAAGCACGACCAGGACCCGGGTGGGTTCAACCTGGGCCGGTACGGCCCGTCCACCGAGGGGCTGGCGATCTTCCTGGTTGGCATCGTGGCGCTCGTCTTCGCTAGCCTGTGGATTGCGGGCAAGTCGTGATCGAGCGGAGCATCCGAATCAGTGCCGTGGTGCCGCTCGGCGCCACCCGTAGCGAGGTGACGGCATGAGCACCCACACCGAGCACCAGGCCCCGCTGGGCCAGGAGCCGCTCGACGTGAACGACAGCAAGCTGACCCGGTTCGACATCGTTCGTGAGGGCTTGCGTCGGGACGACATCGAGATCGTCCACTACGAGCCGCAGGTGCTCCCCGGCACCAAGGCGGAGCGCCGGCTGACCCGGGTGGTCGCTGGCTTCTTCCTGATCACCGGCCTGGCCGCGACCGCCTTCCTGGCCATCTACATCTGGTGGCCGTGGAAGTACGAAGCGGGCCGGGGCGGCGACAAGTTCTACACCCCGCTGCTCGGCCTCACCCTCGGCGTGGCGCTGCTCGCCGTCGGCTTCGGCATCCTGACCTGGGGCAAGAAGTTGCTGCCCAAGGAGGTCTCGATCCAGGACCGGCACGAGGGCGCGGTGGATTCCGACAGCCGGACCATCACCGGTCAGACCATGCTCTACATGGCCGACGAGCTGGGCGTGAAGCGTCGCCCCCTGCTCGGCATCTCGCTGCTGGCCGGCCTCGCGCCAGTTGCCGCGGTCGCCGCGGCGCCGCTGGTCGGCGGTCTGATCTCGCAGCCGCACAAGAACAACCAGATGTTCACCACCGGGTTCGCCGCGGCAGACGGCGGCCAGAAGATCCGCCTCGTCCGCGAGGACGGGCGACCGATCCGACCGGCGGACATCAGCACCGGCGGTCAGCTGACCGTCTTCCCCGGCATCGAGCACGGCGTGAGCAACAGGCACGCCGACTCACCGACGCTGCTGATCCACCTCCGGGACTCCGACGCCCAGGAGTCGCGTCGGGCCAACGAGCGGGTCGGCCACGGTGACTACATGTGGGGCAACTACGCGGCGTTCTCCAAGATCTGCACGCACGCCGGCTGCCCGGCCAGCCTCTACGAGCAGCAGACCAACCGGCTGCTCTGCCCGTGCCACCAGTCCCAGTTCCTGATCACCGACAACGCCCGGCCTGTCTTCGGCCCCGCCAGCCGGCGGCTGCCGCAGCTGCCGATCGAGGTGGACTCCGAGGGCTTCTTCGTGGCGAAGTCCGACTACACCGAGACCGTCGGGCCTGATTTCTGGGAGCGGCCATGAAGCGTCGAAAGCTGGACCTTGCGGCGATGCCGGGCAAGGCTGCGGAGGAAGTGGACGACCGCTTCCAAGTGGCCACCCCGCTACGCAGGCTGCTGAACAAGGTCTTCCCGGACCACTGGTCCTTCCTGCTCGGCGAGATCGCGCTGTTCTCGTTCATCGTGCTGCTGCTGACCGGTGTGTTCCTCACCTTCTTCTTCGAGCCGGCGATGACCGAGGTGGTCTACGACGGCAGTTACGCGCCGTTGCAGGGCACGCCGATGTCCGCCGCGTACGCCTCCAGCCTGGACATCTCGTTCGACGTCCGGGGCGGTCTGGTGATGCGGCAGATGCACCACTGGGCGGCGCTGCTGTTCATGGCCGCGATCGTCGTGCACATGCTGCGGGTCTTCTTCACCGGCGCCTTCCGCAAGCCGCGTGAGGCCAACTGGATCATCGGTTCGCTGCTGTTCTGGGTCGGCTTCCTGGCCGGCTTCACCGGCTACTCGCTGCCCGACGACGGCCTGTCCGGCACCGGCCTGCGGATCGCCTCGGCGATCATGCTGTCCATCCCGGTGATCGGCTCCTGGGTCACCTCGTCGGTCTTCGGCGGCGAGTTCCCCGGCACGATCATCATCAGCCGGTTCTTCATCGCCCACGTGCTGCTCATCCCGGGTCTGCTGGTCGCCCTGATCAGCGTCCACCTGGGCCTGGTCTTCAAGCAGAAGCACACCCAGTGGCCCGGCCCCGGCCGGACCAACGGCAACGTGGTCGGCGAGCGGATGTTCCCGCGCTACGCGCTGAAGCAGGGCGGCTTCTTCATGGTCGTCTTCGGCGTCATCGCGCTGATGGGCGGTCTGTTCCAGATCAACCCGATCTGGCTGTTCGGCCCGTACGAGGCGTGGGTGGTCTCGGCCGCCAGCCAGCCCGACTGGTACGTCATGTTCCTCGACGGTTCCACCCGACTCATGCCCGCCTGGGAGATCCCGATTCCGATCGGCGACGGGTACGTGATTCCGCCGCTGTTCTGGCCGACGGTCGTGCTGCCCGGCATCCTGGTGGGCCTGTCGACGATGTACCCGTTCCTGGAAGCCCGGCAGCTCAAGGACCGCAAGAGCCACAACCTGCTCCAGCGTCCTCGGGATGCGCCGGCCCGGACCGCCGTCGGTGCCATGGCCGTCGCGTTCTACATCGTGCTGACGCTCTCCGGCGCCAACGACGTGATCGCCGACAAGTTCCAGATCAGCCTGAACGCGATGACCTGGGCGGGCCGGATCGGTCTGCTGGTGGTCCCGCCGCTGGCGTACTACGTCACCTACCGGCTCTGCCTGGGTCTGCAGCAGCACGACCGGGAGGTGCTCGCGCACGGCGTGGAGACCGGCATCATCCGGCGTCTGCCGGACGGCCGGTTCATCGAGGTGCACCAGCCGCTCAGCGCGTCCAACGGGCACGCGGACGGTCACGGTGAGCTGGAGTACGTCGGCTGGGTCGTGCCGAAGAAGATGAACCGGCTGGGGGCCCTCGGCCCGGCCATCCGGGGCTTCTTCTACCCGATCGAGCGGCCGGTCGAGGCGCCGGTCTCGCCGGGGCACCCGCCGGTCGAGCCCCGACCCGAGCGCGAGGAGATCACCAGCGGCGAGAGCCGCCGCTGACCGCCTGATCGCACCGTTACGTGGCGCCCGCCGGATTCCGGCGGGCGCCACGTCGTATCCGCATCCGCCGCCCATCCGACCAGGAGTCGGACGGCCACGGCGGGACCGGTCGACCCCGCGCGACGGGCGATCGCAGGAATAACCCCGGTGAGCCGGGTATGCGTGCGGTCCAACGTCTCAAGGGGGGGAAGCATGTTGGGTATCAAACGCCTCGGCCTGTTGGCCGCGCTGGTACTGGTCGGTGTCGCGCCGGCCGCGGCCGCGCAGGCCGCGGCACAGCCGTCGACGCAGGACACCCAGTACCTGCAGGCGGTACACCAGGTCAACCTGTTCGAGATCACCGCCGGTGATCTGGCCCAGCAGAAGGGCCAGGACCAGGGGGTCAAGGACCTGGGCGCGATGCTGAAGACCGACCACACCCAGTTGGACCAGACGGTGCAGCAGACCGCGTCCCAGCTCGGGGTGGAACTGCCGAACGAGCCCAGCGCCGATCAGCAGGCGGTCATCGACAAGCTGAACAACGCCAGCGGTGCGGAGTTCGACCGGCTCTGGGTGACGAGTGAGCTGGCCGGCCACGTCCAGGCCATCCAGGCCACCCAGACGGAGATCTCGCAGGGCTCCGAGCCGTCGGTGGTCCAGTTGGCCCAGACCGCCCTGCCGACGCTGCAGGCGCACTACGACGAGCTGGTGCAGCTCGCCAACAAGCTGGGCATCCCGGTCCCGCAGACCAGCGCCAGCGGTACGCCCAGCCCGGGCGGCACCGGCACCGAGTCGCCGGCTCCCGGCGGCACCGGCACCGAGTCGCCGGCTCCGGGCACCGGCACCGAGTCGCCGGCTCCGGGCGGTGGCACCACCGAGACGCCGGCTCCCAGCGTGAGCTGACGTAGCGACAGCAGGCGGCCGGTCCACCGCACCTGGTGGGGCCGGCGCCGTGCGTGCGCTGGGTCAGTCCGCGCTGGCCAGGCCGATCGCGAACGCCTCCTCCAGGTCGTGCTGGGAGTACGCCCGGAACGCGATGTGCGACTCGGTGTTGAGCACGCCCGGCGTCTTGGAGATGCTGCCCGCGATGACCTGGGCGATCTGGTCGAATTCGCGGACCCGGACGATGGCAATGAGATCGACGTGTCCGGCCACCGAGTAGACCTCGCTGACCCCGGGGAGGTTGGCCAGGTTCTCCGCCACCTCGGGGATCGCATCGGTGGCGCAGTCGATCAGCACGATCGCGGTGATCACGGGGCATTTCTCCGTTCGTCGGCGTCGTCGCCCATGCTAGAGGTTCCAGTCCGAGCCCGAAGGCGGGAGTCGTCGGGGTTCAGTCGGGTGCGGCGGCTGACACGGTGCCGCCGTCCCCGGCCCGGATCACCTCGCACAGCTCCTCGCCGTCCCGCACGACCGCGCCCGGCCACACCACGGTGCGGCACACGTCGCCGTCCACCCGCGCCCCCGCGCCGACCACCGACTCCACGCACCGGCCGGTCACCGTCGCGGACCGGTCGACGAGGCTCCCGCCGCCCGTGGCGTGCAGGTTGGCCGCCAGGTAGTCGGCCGGGGTGCCGGTGTCGAGGAAGACGCCCGGGTAGGGCACCACCTCCAGGGCGCCCGCAGCCTCGGCCGGCCGCCACACGGCGCGGACCAGGTCGGAGAAGACGACCGGCAGGTCGCGGACCAGCCGCCAGGGCAGCAGCGAGAAGCCGGTGAAGCAGTGCCCGGTGAAGGTGCCCGGGGCTGCCGGGTCCGCAGCCGGCTGACCGAGCAGGCGTACGGTGTGCCCGTCCCAGCCGTCGAGCAGGGCGGCCACGTCCGGGCCCGGGGGAGCCGCCGGGTCGGCGAGGTACGCGTCGGCGTTACCGACCAGCACCGGCCGCCCGTCGATCCAGTCCCGCAGGTTGGCCACCCCGCCCGCGGTGCCCAGCGGGTCACCCGGCTCGACGGACAGGTGCGCGCGGTCACCGACGTGCGCGACCACCTGGTCGCCGAGGTAGCAGGCGTTCACCGCGACCCGGGTGGGGCCGGCCAGGCCGAGCCCGGCCAGTCGGGCCAACGCCCGGTCCAGCAGGGGCACGTTGCCCACCGGGCAGAGCGCCTTTGGCACCCGTTCGGTGAGTGGACGTAGCCGGGTGCCCTCGCCGGCGGCGAGCACCACGGCGCACAGCTCCGCCGGCACGCCGGTCGCGTCGATCACGGTGCGTCGTCGGGCACCGGGGGCGGGAACTGCCCGGCCAACGGCCCGATGTCGTAGTAGGCGAGCAGCCGGGCGGTCGGCCAGGTCAGCTTGGGCAGGTCGTCCAGGGGATGCCAGGCAGCCTCGAAGACCTCGCCGCCGTCGACGGTCAGGGTGGTGCTGGACGCCGGCACCTCCGTCTCGAAGACCATGTCCACCCAACCCTTGGCGTGCACGATCGCGTTCGGCACCGCCGGGCGCAGCCGGGACGGCGGGAGCCGGATGCCGGATTCCTCGAACAGCTCGCGGGCCGCGCCCACCACCGGGGCCTCACCACGGTTGAGCAGGCCGGCGGGGAGGGACCAGCCCTTGCCGGGCGGCTGGCGCAGCATCAGCAACCGCCCCGCGCCGGTCGCCTCGGCGTCGCGGACCAGGGTGACCGCGCCGACGATGTACTTGGGCACGGCCAGCCGGACCAGGCGTCGGCGCACCGGCAGCGGCAGCCGGTAGAAGGCCTGGTAGAAGACGGCCCGACCGGTGGCGCGGGAGCGGGGGATCATGGCTCCAGGCTAGTGGTCACGAATGTCGCTCGGACGCGCTGGGGCCGACCGGTCACTGTCGATGGTCGACCAGGTCGATGAGCTGGCGTACCACGGTGTCCGGTTCGATCACCCGGTCGAAGACCGCGACCAGCAGAGTCTCCAGGTCGGGGTAGCCCAGCTCCTCGGAGAGGCGCAGCAGCGGCAGGTCACTGGCGAGCCCTCGGTTGTGCTGGCGCAGGGCGAGCCCGATGGTGGCCCGACCGAGGCGCACCTTGTCGCTGATCGTGATGCCCGGCTCGGTGTGTTCGGCGAACCACCTGTTGATCTGCATCTGCGCGTGCGGCGACTTGACGAAGCTCAGCCACTCCCGGCGCGGTCCGCGCGGCGCCTCGCTGGCCGCGAAGCCGTTGTCGCCGTCGCTCTCGGTGAAGATCTCCACCACGTCGCCCTCGTCCAGCTCAGAGCTGAGCGGGGCCAGCCGACCGTTGATCCGGGCGGCGAGGCAGTGGTCGCCCCGTTCGCTGCCCAGCTCGTACGCGAGGTCCACCGGGGTGGCGCCCTCCGGCAGCACGACCTGCCGCCCGTCGGCGAAGACCTGGATCTGGCCCTCGGCGAGATCGCAGCGCAGCGACTCGTAGAACTGGGCCGGGTCGGCGGCGTCCGGTTCCCAGTCGAGCACCCGGCGGAGCCAGTCCAACTGCTCGGCCCGGGCTGCCGCACTGCTGCCACCGGAGCGGGGGAAACGGAAGTCGGCGGCGATGCCGTACTCGGCGGAGCGGTGCATCTCCTCGGTGCGGATCAGCACCTCGACGGTGCGGTCCTGTGGGCCGCAGACGCTGGTGTGCAGCGAGCGGTAGAGGTTGTTCTTCGGTGAGGCGATGAAGTCCTTGAAACGACCGGGCACCGGTCGCCAGGTGCCGTGGATCGCGCCCAGCGCGGCGTAACAGTCGGTGGCCGGGCCGTCGACCACCACCACGATGCGCGGCAGGTCGTACGGGGCGGTGTGGCCGCCGGCGAGGGTGTCCTTCCAGATCGAGTAGAGGTGTCGGGGACGGGGGCTCACCTCGGCGTCGACCCGGCCGCGCCGCAGCGCCACCCGGGCCTTGCTGACCACCGAGTTGAGGTAGGTGTCCCACCCTGGACGATCGTGTACGTGCCGGGCCAGCCGGGCGTGCTCGTCGGGTTCGAGGTGCAGCAGCACCACGTCGTCCAACTCGCGTTTGAGGGTCTGGATGCCCAGCCGGTCACAGAGCGGCACCAGCACTTCTTGGGTCTTGCGGGCGATCCGTTCCCGCGACGCCGCGGAGCGCACCCCGAGGGTGCGCATGTTGTGCAGCCGGTCGGCCAGCTTGATGATCAGCACCCGGACGTCCTTGGCCGCCGCGACGATCATCTTGCGGATCGTCTCCGCCTCGGCGGCCTTGCCGTAGAACGCCTTGTCGAACTTGGTCACCCCGTCGACCAGGTGGGCCACCTCGCCGCCGAAGTCCTCGGAGAGGGCCTGGAGGGTGTAGCGGGTGTCCTCCACGGTGTCGTGCAGCAGCGCCGCGACCAGGGTGGTGGTGTCCATTCCCAGCTCGGCGCAGATCTGCGCCACCGCGAGCGGGTGGGTGATGTACGGTTCGCCGCTCTTGCGGAACTGCCCGCGGTGCATGTTCTCCGCGATGGTGTAGGCACGTCGCAGCACCGCGGGGTCGGTGCCGGCGTGGATGCCCCGATGGGTGCGGACCAGTTGGGTGACCGGGTCGGAATCGGTGCTCGGCCAGCTGAGCAGCGACCGTAACCGGCGGGCGAGCGGCAGCTCACCTGGCTGTGTCGGCAGGGCGCCCCCCAGGGCGGCGCCGTGTCCGGCGTCGACGTCCACGAGGGACACCTCCTCACCCCGGCCCCGCATCGCCGAAACCCGGCGGTGGGGAGCAGGCCCACGAATCGGGCAGGACTGCACTTCTCTAACAGCCTAAGCGAGTCGACGTAGTCCGATCGGTCAGTTGGTCATGAGCGTTCGGTCGAGAGTTGGTGGGACGCGGCGCTCTCGGCCTTTGCCAGCAGGTCACGGAACCGCCCCGCGCCACCCGCCGGGGAGGACCAACCCGACGATATCTCGACCAGTCGGGTCTCGGGACGCTCCAACCAGGACAGGATCCGCTCGGACTCCTCGGCGGTGGCCGCCGGCACCGGGCCGTGCCCGCCGGACACCGTCTCGGCGGTGGCCCGGATGGCGTTCAACGTCGGCCGCGGGTGCACGCCCGGTGGGGACACCCCCGCGCCGGCCAACCGGCCATGCCGGACCAGGGCCAACTCCCAGCCGCCCCGGGCGGCCGGCCGGGCCGCGGCCAGCTCGACGATCCCGGTCAGGGAGGCCAGCCGCTGCATCCGCACGGTGGCGCGCAGCACCGCGGCCAGCCGGGACCGCACCACCGCCGCCTCCTCGTAGCGTTGCTCGCGAGAGAGCGCGTCGATGCGGGTGAGCAGGGCGTCCACCACCGGCTGGGGGTCGCTGGCGGTGGCGGTGCGAAAGGGCGCGGCGGCGCTGTCGTCGTACTCCTCGGGGGTGATCCGGTGTTCGCAGGGTGCCGGGCAGCGACCCAGCTCGGCCAGCGCGCAGGCCGGCGTGACGGTGCGCAGCGAGAGCCGGTGCGTGCACTGACGCAGCGGCACGGCGTCGTGGAAACCGGCGGCGGCCAGCTCGGCGGCCCGGCGGGAGGTGAACGGCCCGAGGTACGCGGTGTCGGTGGGGGAGAGGTCGCGGACGATCGAGAGCCGAGGGTACGGCCCGTCGGTCAGCTTGAGCCAGACCATCCGCTCCGGGTATTTGGAGCGGCGGTTGTACGGCGGGGCGTGTGCGGCGATCAGCCGCAGCTCGCGGACCTCCGCCTCCAACGAGTGCGCGCACTCCACCGCCTCGACCCGCTCGGCCGCCGCCAGCATCTCGGAGATCCGGGCCCGCTTCTCACCGGCGGTGAAGTAGCTGCGGACCCGGGTGGCGATGTCGACGGAGGTGCCGACGTAGAGCGGCCGGTCGTCGGCGGCCCGGAAGATGTAGACCCCGGGGACCTTGGGCAGCCCCTCGGCCAGGTGTCGTTTGCGCCGCTGGGTAGGGGTGACCGCCCGGGCGAACTCGATGGCGTCGCCGACCGTGTCCACCCGGTGCCCGCCGAGCCGACCGATCAGCCCGTGCAGCACGTCGACGGTGGCCTTCGCGTCGTCCAGCGCCCGGTGAGTGGGCTGGGTGGCGGTGCGGAAGTAGGCGGCCAGGGTGCCGAGTTTGCGATTGGGCACCTCGTCGCGGGTCAGCACCCGCCGGGCCAGCGCCGCCGTGTCGAGCACCCGGGGGTTGGGCCAGCGGTAGCCGTGCTTGGCGCAGGCGGCCTTGAGAAAGCCCACGTCGTACGGGGCGTTGTGGGCCACCAGCACCGCGTCGTCGATGAACTCCAGGAAGCTCGGCAACACCTGCTCGATCGGGGGCGCCGGCACCAGCATGGCCTGGGTGATGCCGGTCAGCACGGTGATGAACGGCGGGATCGGCTGCCCCGGGTTGACCAGGGTCGCCAGCACCCCCAACTGCTCGCCACCGCGCACCTTGACCGCGCCGATCTCGGTGATGCCGCCGCCGTCCGGCGCGCCGCCGGTGGTCTCCAGATCGACCACCACGAAGGTGGTCGCGTAGAGCGGCAGCGCCGGGTCCACCCCGCCCACCGCCGGGTCGAGACCGGCCAGTGCCTCCTGGACGTACTCCGCCTGTGCCATCGGCGGCAGGCTAGCGACACCGTCCGACACTCCCGTCGCAGCCGTCCCGTCCGCCACCATGGGGCTAGGATGAGAGATCGGCTCACTCACCGGGCGGTGGGCCCGGTCGCGGTGGGAGACTTGCCACATGCCCCTCACCGAGCCGCACGACGACCACCTCCCACAGGAGGATCCGGTCGCGCGCGACGGTGCGGGCAACCAGGACGACAACGTAGTCAGCGACACTTTCGACACTTTCGACACATCCGGCGCAGCCGCCCCGGCGACCGCGGCCGACGGCCCGGCCATCGAACCGGAGCCGATCCTGCCCGAGCCGGTCCGGCAGCGGATCGTGACGCTGACCGCCGCGGTGCTGCCCACCCTGCCCGCCGACGAGGTGCCGGTGCCGCTGCGCCGGGTGGCCAAGTTCGCCCCCAACCGGCGGGCCCGGCTCGGCGCGCCGGCCATCGCCGCCCAGCTCACCGCCGACCCGCTGTTCCGGCAGCGGGTCACCGCCCGGGTGCTGGCCGACTCGGGTGATCTCGGGGCCGCCGTCGTCGAGGGCACCGCACCCGCCGCCGCCGACCCGGTCGAGGTCGCCGCGCTGGCCTATCTGGCCAGGCCGCGCGGCTGGCGGGAGCTGATCGACGCCAGCGGCGCCGCCGTGCGCGCCGAGGCGGACAGCGCGGTCGTCGCCGAGCTGGTCCGCGAGGCCGAGCAGCGGGCTACCCGTGCCGAGCATGACCGCGCGGTGGCCCGGGTCGAGGCGGAGAAACTCCGCGACGAGCTGGCCCGCGTCCGGGAGGAGCTGGGTCAGCTCCGTGAGGAGTCCCGGCAGCTGACCCGCACCCTGCGGGAGACAAAGGCCCGCGAACGGAAGGCCACCGAGCTGCTGGCCACCGAGCGTGGCCGGGCCGCGCGCGCCAGCGCCGACGTGGACGCCGAGCTGCGCCGGGCCCGAGCCCGGCTGGCCGAGGCGGAGGCCGCCGCCGGGGTGGCCCGGGCGAGCGCCAAGGAGGCCCGCTCGGTCGACGACGCCCGGCTCTGGCTGCTGCTGGAGACCATCGGCCAGGCCGCCGTCGGGTTGCGCCGGGAGTTGGCGCTCGACCCGGTGGACAAACTCCCCGCCGACTTCGTCGCCGACGCGTTCGCCGAGCAGCCGGGCGCCGCCCCGGCCGGCCCGGCCGCCCGGGCCCGCGACACCGACGACCCGGCCCGGCTCGACCAGCTGCTCGCCCTGCCCCGGGCGCACCTGGTGGTGGACGGCTACAACGTCACCAAGCGGGGCTTCGGCGAGATGTCCCTGGAGCAGCAGCGCAAACGCCTGATCACCGGTCTGGGTGGGATCGCCGCGCAGACGGGCGACGAGGTCACGGTGGTCTTCGACGGCGCCGAGCGGATGCACGGGCTGCCGCCCGCGCCACGCGGCGTGCGGGTGCTCTTCTCCCGTAAGGGCGAGACCGCCGACGAACTGATCCGGCGCCTGGTCCGCGCCGAGCCGGCGGGCCGCCCGGTGGTCGTGGTCTCGTCGGACCGCGAGGTCGCTGACGGGGTACGCCGACACGGCGCCTACCCGCTGGGCGCGGACTCGCTGCTGCGGCGGCTCGCCCGCTCCTGACCAGCGGGCGGGCGGTCCGAGCTGTTCGGGGAGTTCCGGACGGCTGTCTCCTGGGGCCCGAACTGACGGCCGTACCGGTCGCCGGGACTCCTCCTGTCGCACACCGGGGCTAGCATCGCGCGACCGCCGAGGATTGGGAGTCGTGATGACCCAGGACGACGTCAAGGTGTTCGTCGACACGGACCTGCGGGGTGCCCGCTTCGACCGGGCGACGCTGGCCGGCGCGGTGATGCGTGGTGTCGACGTGAGCGGCCTGGACATCGACGCGCCCTGGCTGGCCGAGACCGCGCTCCTGGTCAACGGGGTCGACGTGGTGCCGCTTGTCGAGGCCGAACTCAACCGGAGGTTTCCCGGCCGCGAGCTCAGACAGGCCACCGACCCCGCCGATCTCAGGGCGGCGTGGGCGGCGGTCGAGCGGGCCTGGGCGGCGGCGGTCGACCGGGTCCTGGCCATGCCCGAGGGCACGGTCGACGTCTCGATCGACGGTGAGTGGACGTTCGCGCAGACACTGCGCCATCTCGTCTTCGCCGCCGACGCCTGGCTGGGCAAGGCGGTCCTGCGCCTGCCTCAGCCGTTCCACCCGCTCGGTCAGTCGCACGTCGAGTACGAGACCGACGGCTTCGACATGTCGGTCTTCACCACCGAGCGGCCGACCTTCGAGACGGTGCTTCGGGTGCGGGCCGAGCGGCAGGCCATGGTGCGCGACTTCCTGGCGACCGTCACGCCGGAGCTGCTCGCCGGGTCTCGGCCGAGCGCCTGGTGGCCCGAGTACATCGTGTCCGTCCTGCACTGCCTCCACGTGATCATCGGCGAGGAGTGGCAGCACCTCCGCTTCGCCCTACGTGACCTCGACGCGCAGGGCTGAGACCTCGCCCGAACGGCTGCTCGGGCCGCTGCTGGATGCCGCTCCGTCGCTCGATCGACACGGGTGCCTTGATGTCGGGTTTTCCGGCCGGGTGGGATGGCCCGATTTCGCTGATCTGGAGTGGATCTAGCCCTCGAACGCCCGGTCGGGCGGGGTTTCTGTCGTACCCGGTGGTTAGCGTCGATGTGACCGACGGTGCTCGGTCGACGACCAGTGGCGTCGACCAGGTGCCGCGAGCCGATCAGGAGGCGTGATGCTCATCGACTGCGACGGGTGCGCGAAGCGAGCCGACGGCTGTTCCGGCTGCCCGCTGACCGCCCTGTTCGACGAGACGTCCCCGGCGGCCGGGCTGGTCGCCGCCGAGGTCGAGGCCATCGAGGTGTTCGCTCGGGCCGGCTTCGACGTGGAGGTGCTGACCGCGCCCCCGCGACCCGGCACGGCTCGCCGTCGGGCCACCCGCCGGGTCGCCTGAGGCGTGCCACCGCGCCCGAAAGCGGGCTTTTCGCGGGCCATAGGATGGGCGGTCACAGCGGGAGGAGCGGCGCGATGAGCGGGGAACGACTGGCGGTGACGCGGTGACCCCGCGCGGCTGGGCGCTGGTGGCCCTGGCCGGGCTGACCGTCGCGCTGGTCGTGGTGGCCGCGCTGCTCATCCCGTGGCATCGACCGCCGGCGCCCCGGGCCGATCAGCTCGCGGCACTGCGTGACCTGCCGGCCGAGCAGGTGGCCAAGGGACGGGAGTTTCGGGCGGCGTTGCGCCCCGGTGGCTACGCCGCGCTCGCCGTGGGGCTGCTGATCGCCGTCGCGCTTGGGCTGACCCCGCTGGGCAGTCGCCTGGTCGAGCTGGTGGGGCGGCCGTTCGGCGGGCACTGGGCCGCGCAGGCGGTGCTCGGCGGGCTGGCGGTGGTCCTCGTCGCCGACCTGGTGACGCTCCCGTTCGCCGCCTGGCGGCAGAGCGTGCTCACCCGCTACGGGCTGAGCACCAACGGCTGGAGCGGTTGGGCGGTCGACCTGCTCAAGTCGTACGCGGTCAGCGCGGTGATCGGCGCGGTGGCGCTGTTCGGCTTCTACGCGGTCATCCGGCTCGCGCCGCGCTGGTGGTGGGCGTTCGGCGCGGCCGGCGCGGCGCTGCTGGTGGTGCTGCTGTCGTTCGTGCTGCCGGTGCTGGTGGAGCCGGTGTTCAACCGGTTCACCCCGATGGAGCAGGGCCCGCTGCGCAGCGAGCTGATGAGCATGGCCGCCCGCGACGGGGTGCCGGTGCGCGACGTGCTGGTCGCCGACGCGTCGAGGCGTACCAGGGCGGTCAACGCGTACGTCTCCGGGCTCGGGCCGACGCGGCGGGTGGTGGTCTACGACACGCTGCTGCGGGAGGCCACTCCCGCCGAGGTGACCGCTGTGGTGGCGCACGAGTTGGGGCATGCGAAGGACTCCGACGTGGCGGTCGGCACGCTCACCGGCGCGCTGGGTGCCGCCGCGGCGGTGGTGGCGCTCTACCTGCTCGGCTCGTGGGGGCCGCTGTTGCGGCTGGCCGGTGTCGACTCGGTGGCCCAACCGCGCGCGTTCCCCCTGCTGGTCGCCCTGGTCACGGTGACCGGCCTGGTCGCCGCGCCGGTGCAGGCGCTGATGTCGCGTCGGGTGGAGGCACGGGCCGACGCGCACGCGCTCGCGCTCACCGGCGACCCAACGTCCTTCGAGTCGATGCAGCGTCGGCTCGGCTCGGTCAACCTCGGCGACCCCGACCCGCCCCGCTGGGAATACCTCTACTCGGCCACGCACCCGTCCACTGTCGAGCGGATGGCCGCCGCCCGCGCGTACGCCCGGGAGGCCGGCCGATGAGCCGCACCCTGCTGATCACCAACGACTTCCCGCCCCGCCCGGGTGGGATCCAGTCCTTCGTGCACAACCTCGCGCTGCATCAGCCGGCCGGCTCGGTGGTCGTCTACGCGTCGAGCTGGCACGGGGCTGCGAAGTTCGACGCCGACCAGCCGTTCGAGGTGGTCCGGGAGCGCACCCGGGTGCTGTTGCCCACCCCGTTGATCGCCCGCAGGGCGGCGCGGCTGGCTCGCGCGTACGACTGCGACACGGTGTGGTTCGGTGCGGCGGCCCCGCTGGGGCTGCTCGCCGCCGGCCTGCGCCGGCGGGCCGGCATCCGTCGGGTGGTGGCGCAGACCCACGGTCACGAGATCGGGTGGGCCGCGGTGCCGGCCGCTCGGCCGGCGCTGCGGCGCATCGGTCGGGGCGTGGACGTCACCACCTATCTCGGTGAGTACACCCGCAGCCGGTTGGCCCGGGTGCTGGACGGCGTGACCGAGCTGCGCCGGCTCGCGCCCGGGGTCGACGTGGACACCTACCACCCGAGCGTGGACGGCGAGCAGGTCCGGGCCCGGCTCGGGTTGACCGACCGACCGGTGGTGGTCTGTGTGTCCCGGCTGGTGCCGCGCAAGGGTCAGGACATGCTGATCCGGGCGCTGCCGGAGATCCGCCGCCGGGTGCCCGACGCGGCGTTGCTGATCGTCGGCGGCGGGCCCTACCGGGCGACCCTGGAGAAGCTGGCCCGGCAGGCGGGTGTGGAGCGGGACGTGGTGTTCACCGGCTCGGTGCCGGCCGGCGAACTGCCGGCGCACTATGCGGCCGGCGATGTCTACGCGATGCCGTGCCGCACCCGCAACCGTGGCCTGGACGTGGAGGGTCTGGGCATCGTCTACCTGGAGGCCTCCGCGGCCGGTCTGCCGGTGGTCGCCGGTGACTCCGGGGGCGCACCGGACGCGGTCCGTGAGGGCGAGACGGGGTTCGTCGTGCGCGGCCGGGACGTTGCCCAGCTCGTCGACCGGGTCGTCCGGCTGCTCGCCGATCGGGATCTGGCCCGCCAACTGGGCGCCGCCGGCCGGACGTGGGTGGAACGGGAGTGGCGCTGGGAGGCGCAGGCGGAACGCATGGCGGCACTGCTCGCCGGCTGACCGTCGGCCGCGTTCAGCTCTCCCCTCCCGGTGCCGCCGGCGCTACCGGATGTCTCGGCGAGCGATATACCTCTGAGTCATAGAAATACCGCTGAGGTATACCGCGTTCGATCGACCTGCCCGCTCGACCCGGAGAGGTTCAGCGGATCCGGGCCAGGATGCGATCGGCGGGGGCCGGTCGGCCGAAGTGCCAGCCCTGGGCGGCGTCGCAGCCGATCGCCCGCAACCGTTCGGCCTGCCCGGCGGTCTCCACACCCTCGGCGGTGACCGTCAGGTCCAGGGCGTGCGCCAGCGAGACCAGCGAGGCGAGGATCCGCTCGTCGGTGCGGCCCACCGACGGTGACCGCAGACCGGCGACGAACTCACCGGCCACCTTCAGCTCGGTCACCGGCAGGTCCCGCAGGTACGCCAGGTTGCTGTAGCCGGTGCCGAAATCGTCGATGGCGATTCGAACCCCGAGGTCGGCCAGCACCCGCAGGGCGCGTACCGGCTCCTTGGCGGTGCTCATCATCGTGCTCTCGGTGATCTCCAGTTGCAGCCGCTCCGGCGGCAGACCGGTCTGCCGCAGCAGCGCGCGTACCTCCTGCACCAGTCCGGGTCGGTGGACCTGGCGGACCGCCAGATTGACGCTCACGAACGGCGCGGCGGCGCTCCCAGCCGCCCAGGCCTCCGCCTCGCGGCACGCCTCGGCCAGCACCCACCCGCCCAGCTGGACGATCAGGCCGGTCTCCTCGGCCAGCCCGATGAAGCTGTCCGGCCGCAGCACCCCCAGCTCCGGGTGACGCCAGCGGACCAGCGCCTCCACCCCGACCAGGCTGCCGTCGCGCAGCGAGGTCAGCGGCTGGTAGTCGAGGTAGAACTCGCCGCGTTCCAAGGCGGCCGGGATGGCGGCGGAGAGCGCGTACCGGGCCAGTTCCCGTTGGTTGCGCTCGACGTCGTAGAGCGCCCAACGCGCCCCGCCGGCGGACTTCGCCCAGTGCAGGGTGCTGTCGGCGGCCCGCATCAGGTCGGTGGGGTTGGCCCCGGCCACCTGGCGCTCGACGATCCCGATGCTCGCCGAAATCTGCAGCTCGTGCCCGTCGACAAGCGCCGGTGTCCGGACCGCCGCCAGCGCGGTCTCGGCCACCTCGACCATGGCGTCGGTGCCGCCCGTGCACTCCACCAGGATGACGAACTCGTCCCCGCCGAGCCGGGCCACCAGGTGCGCACCCATGGCCTTGCGCAGCCGTTCGGCCACCGTCACCAGCAGCAGGTCGCCGATCTGGTGCCCCAGCGTGTCGTTGACAACCTTGAAGCGGTCCAGGTCCAGGAAGCACACCCCGACCCGTTGCGCGCCCCGACCCGGTTCGTTGAGCGCGGCGGTGAGCCGCTCGGTGAACAGCGTCCGGTTCGGCAGGCCGGTGAGCGGGTCGTGGGTGGCCTGGTGACGAAACCGGGCCTCGCTGGCGCGCAACGCCCGCTCGGCCTGCGTGCGGGCCCTCATCGCGGCGCGGCGGATCGACTCCTGCTCGTCGAGGGTCCGGTCCCGCAGCGCGCGGGCGTAGCCGGTCGCCACGGCCGCCAGCAGCCGGGCCATCCGATCCTCGACGTCCTCGGCCACCAACCCCAGGTCACGGATCAACCGGAGCTGGATGACCTCGACGGTACGACCCAGCCCCTCAGCGGAGGCGATGTGCGCGGCGACCAACTCGGCCCCCACCCGGTGCCCGGCGCGCAGGTCGAACGGTTCGGTGCGCAACGCGCCGGCCAGCTGCCCGGTGAGCCGGTCCAGCAGGGCCTCCAACTGGGCCTGGGTCATCGGCAGGTAGCTGGTACCGGAGACCGCCTTCGCCCACGCCGGGCGAACGTGCCCGGGCGTGGGATCGCCCCGGTGGGCACCTCAGCCCCGGTGGGCACCTCAGCCCCCGTGGGCACCTCAGCCACCGAGGCGCCCGACGCCGCCCATGAAGACCGCGCGCTCGGCGTCCTCCGCGCTCTCCGGAGTCTCCGGTCGCCACTCGGGCACCCAGACGACGCCGGGGTCGAGCAGCTCGAAACCGTCGAAGAGCGCGGTCAACTCGGCGCGCCCCCGGATCCACAGTGGGTTGTCGGTGCGTTGGTAGACCCGCTCCGCCTCGGCGCGCTCGTCCTTGCTGCGCCCGTCGTCGCTGGCCTGCGACAGCACCAGGTAGCTACCGGGGGCCAACGCGTCCCGCAGCGTCCGCAGCAGCTGCGCGGGTCGGTCGTCGTCGGAGACGAAGTGCAGCACAGCCACCACCATCACGGCCACCGGCTGGCTGAAGTCGAGCAGCTTGCGGACCTCGGGATGGCCCAGGATCGCCTCCGGGCGCCGCAGGTCCTCCTGCACCACGGTGGCCTGCTCGTTGCCGGCCAGGATCTCGCGGCTGTGGGCCACCGCGACCGGGTCGACGTCGACGTAGACCACCCGCGACCGGGGATCGAGCCGCTGGGCGATCTCGTGCACGTTGCCGACCGTCGGGATGCCCGAGCCGATGTCCAGGAACTGCCGGATCCCGGCCCCGGCGAGGTGGTGCACCGCCCGCCGCAGGAACGCCCGGTTGGCCTGGGCCATCAGCGGCGCCTCGGGTACCGCCGCGACCATGGCCTGCGCCGCGGCCCGGTCGGCGGCGAAGTTGTGCGAGCCGCCGAGGTAGTAGTCGTACATCCGCGCGACGCTCGGGCGCTCGATGTCGATCGTCTCGGGTGCCCAGTCCGGCCGCTGCATGCGTTCACCCCTCGAGTCCGCGACGCGAGCATCGTCGCCCGCGCGGGTATTGTGCACCCGCCACGCGCGCCAGACCATAGCGCGCCCGAGGTTTACCCGCCGACGTCGGTCGATGCGCGACGGTCCGTGCCGGCCGAAGCTGGCGCGGACCGTCGGTCGCGACGTCCCGCCCGACGGGCGGGGAGACAGCTCAGAACTTCGGTGCGTCCGGTGCCTCGAGCAGGCCGAGCCGGAGCGCGGTCATCAGGGCCTGGGCCCGGTTGGCCGCGCCGAGCTTCTCGTAGAGCTTCGAGATGTGCGTCTTCGCCGTGGACTCGCTGACGAAGAGCTGCTTGGCGATGCCCGCCACGCTCATGCCGTCGGCGAGCAGCCGCAGCACCTGCCCCTCCCGCGGCGACAACTGTGGGCCGGACGGGGCGAGCCGACGCTTCATCGCCTCGGCCAGGTCGGCGGCGGTGAACGCGCTGGGGGAGGAGGCGGCGTGCCGTGCGGCGGCCACCACCTCGTCAGCCGGTGCGGTCTTCGGCACGAAGGCACTCGCGCCGGCCTCCAACGCGCCGAAGAGCTGGTCGTCGCCGGCGTACATGGTCAGCACCACGATGCCCATCGACGCGCTCGACTTGCGCAACGCGCGGGTGGCCTCCAGGCCGCTGCCGTCCGGCAGCCGCAGATCCATGATCACCACGTCCGGCTGCAGGGCGCCGGCCTGGCGTACGCCCTCCGCCGCGGTGGCCGCCTCACCGACGACCTCGAACTGACGATCGCGCTCGAAGGCGTGCCGCAGGCCCTTGCGAATCAGGTCATGATCGTCGACAAGGAGGACCTTGGTGCGGGTGGCCGGTATCGGGCTTGTGGTCATCCTCGGGTTACTCCCCTTCTGGTGCTGAGCTGCGCGCACGTTATCGCGCCGGGACGTGGTGCCGACAACCACCGCCACGGTCGTGCCGCTGGGTTGTCGCGGCCTGATCTCCAACCGGCCCCGGATACGTTCCGCCCTCTCGGCCATGATCGCAAGACCGTACCGTCCGTCGGGGCGCTGGTCAGCCATCCCCTGACCGTCATCCGACACTTCAATTTGCGCGTACGGGGGGTCGACCTCACACGTGACCCACAAATTAGCGGCTCCGGCGTGCTTGCGCGCGTTGGTCACCGCCTCCTGCGCGATGCGCAGCAACTCGGCCTCGGTGGCGGCCGGCAGCCGGGCGGTGGACTCGTCGAGGGAGAGGTGCACCCGCAGCCCACCGGACGCGCCCACGGTGCGCGCGTACTCGGCGATCGCCGCGGCCAGCCCACCCTGCCGGTCCACCTCGCTGCGCAGCTCGAAGAGGCTCAGCCGCAACTCCTGGATCACCCGGGTCACCTCACCGCGCAGGGTACGCAGGGCCTCGGCGGTCTCGTCGGCGTCGTCGAAGACGGTGGCCATCGCGTTGTCAATGCCGTAGCCGACCATCACCAGCTCCTGCGCGACCCCGTCGTGGATCTCCCGGGCCAGCCGCTGCCGCTCCTCGTTGGTGGCCAGCGAGCGCACCTCGTCGAAGAGCAGCGCCGCCTCCAGCCGCAGCGCGGCGGGACGGGTCAGCGCGGTCACCCGGGACACCACCGGCGGCGGGTACGCGTGCGCGGCGTCGGCCTCCAGCACCACCAGCCCCACCGTGCGCACCC
The DNA here is from genome assembly GCF_016803395.1 of Micromonospora tarensis. Taxonomy (GTDB): domain Bacteria; phylum Actinomycetota; class Actinomycetes; order Mycobacteriales; family Micromonosporaceae; genus Micromonospora; species Micromonospora tarensis. The sequence goes on from NZ_JAEVHL010000035.1 coordinate 26,098, forward strand.
CGGCGACCAGCGGAACGATGAGCGCGGACACCTCGCCGCCGCGGTGCGAGCGGGACTGCGACCGCGCGGCCGTGGTGGCCTGCTGGCTGGCCCACGCGTCGGCGATCGCCGAGTCCGCGTCCAGCGTCGTCTCCCAGTCCACCCGGTCGACGCCGGCCTGGGCGAGCACCACGAGCCGACCGCCGCCGCTGGCCGACAGCACCGCGCCCCGGTCGGCCCGGGCCACCGTGCGCAACTCCTCCAGCAGGTGTTCGGAGATGCCGCCCGGGTCCAGGGTGGCCCCGGGTAGCTGCCGGGCCACCGTACGCAGTTGGGTCAGCAGCCGGGTGGCCTCGGCGTACGGCTGGGGTTTGCCCTCACCCCGGACCGCCATGACCCGGTGCAGGGTGCCGGCGGCGTAGAGCCCCAGCGCGGCCAGGATCAGCCACTGCGCGCAGACCGCGAGGTAACCCGGCTGGCCGAGTTGAAGCCCGCCGCCGACGGTGGTCAGCGCGCCGCTGACCAGCAGGGTCGCGGCGGTGACAGCGAGCAGGGCGGCGCCCTCGGAGAAGCGGCGGCGCAGCGCGGTGACGGTCACCGGGACCGCCAGATAGGGCAGCATCGCCGACGCGCCCAGGCCGTCGACAGTGCCACCGATGGCCGCGACCGCGGCGACGTGGCTCGCGGCCAGCCCCAGCACCACCACCTCCGCCACCCGGCTCAGCGGGCCGATCAGCCGGTGCTGGGGGGCCAGCAACGACGGCAGCCCGGCCACCGCCAGCAACGCGATCCACCACAGCTGGGCGACGTCGCGGGTGGCGAAGAGGGTCAGGATGGCGACCAACGCCAGCATCACCAGGCGGGCGGCCGCGGCGAGGGGATGCGGGTGCGGTGCGGTGGCTGTGGATGCGGGCACGTGACGGATGGTAGTCAGCCTCGGTAGATATCGGCGATCTCCGCCGCGTACGTCTTGTGGACAACCTGGCGCTTGACCTTGAGCGACGGCGTCAACTCACCGGTCGCCTCGGTGAAGTCGTGCGGCAGGACCCGGAACACCTTGATCGCCTCGGCCTTGGAGACGGCCTGGTTCGCGGCGTCGATCGCGGCCTGGATCTCCTTGCGCAGGCCCTCGTGCTCGCGGAGCTGCTCGATCGAGGTGTCGGCGGGCATCCCGGCGCTCTCCAGCCAGGCCGGCAGCGCCTCCTCGTCGACGGTGACCAGCGCCGCGATGAACGGCTTGGCGTCACCGACCACGACACACTGGCTGATCAGCGGGTGCGCCCGGACCAGGTCCTCCAGCACCGCCGGGGCGACGTTCTTGCCGCCGGCGGTGACGATCAGCTCCTTCTTGCGGCCGGTGATGCTCAGGTAGCCGTCCGCGTCGAGGTGGCCCAGGTCGCCGGTGCGGAACCAGCCGTCGGCGCTGATCGTCTCGGCGGTCGCCGCCTCGTTGCGCCAGTAACCCTGGAAGATCAGCTCACCGGAGATCAGGATCTCCCCGTCGTCCTCGATCCGGACGGTCACGCCGGGCAGCGGGCGGCCGACGCTGCCGATCCGGGTGCCGGTGGGCAGGTTCGCGGCGGCGGCGGGGGAGGTCTCGGTCAGGCCGTAGCCCTCCAGGACCGTCACGCCGATGCCCCGGAAGAAGTGACCGAGCCGGGCGCCGAGTGGCGCGCCGCCGGAGATCGCGTCCCGGCACCGGCCGCCGAGCGCGGCGCGCAGTTTGCGGTAGACCAGCCGGTCGAAGAGCACGTGCTGGGCGCGCAGCGCCAGGCCCGGGCCGCCCGGGGAGTCCAGGGCCTCGCTGTAGGCGATGGCGACCTGCTCGGCGCGGGCGAAGATGCCGCCCTTGCCGTCCCCCTCGGCCTTCTGCTTGGCGGCGTTGTAGACCTTCTCGAACACCCGGGGTACGGAGAGCACGAAGGTCGGCCGGAACGCCTGCAACTCGGCGACCAGGTTCTTGGTGTCGGCGCAGTGCGCCATGGTGGCCCGGGCCTGCACCACGCCGATCTGGATGAGTCGGGCGAAGGCGTGCGCCAACGGGAGGAACAGCAGGGTGCTCGCGCCGGCGTTGAACAGGTTCGGCAGCACCGGCACCGCGTTGGCGATGTCGGCGTACATGTTGCGGTGGGTGAGCACGCAGCCCTTGGGCCGGCCGGTGGTGCCACTGGTGTAGATGATCGTCGCCAGGTCGCCGGCCCGGACGGCCTTGCGCCGCCGCTCGACCTCGGTCGGCTCGACGGTGGTGCCGCTGGTGACCAGGTCGCCGACCCCGCCCCTGTCGATCTGCCAGACGTGGGCCAGCTCGGGCAGTCGGTGCCGGACGTCGGCGACCAGGGCGGCGTGCGCCGCGGTCTCCACCACGACGGCGACCGCGTTCGAGTCTTCGAGGATCCAGGCGGCCTGCTCGGCGCTGGACGTCTCGTAGATCGGCACGGTGACCGCGCCGACGGTCCAGATGGCGTAGTCCAGCAGGGTCCACTCGTAGCGGGTGCGGCTCATCAGGCCGATCCGGACCCCCGGCTCGATGCCGGCGGCGATCAGCCCACGGGCGACGGCGGCGACCTCGTCGCGGAACTGGAGGCAGGTCACGTCGGTCCAGGCGGTGACGGTGCCGTCGGCGCCCGGGACGGGGCGCGCGAACTGGACGGTGTCGGGCGCGATCTCGGCGTTGTCCCAGACCGGGTCGGTGAGGTTGGCCGCGTCGCCAACGGTGACGATCGGCGGGACGGAGAACTCGCGCACCTGCACTCCTTCGTGCTCGCACTGGCCGGGCCGGCCGCCACGGTGGGCGTCGGCTGTGTCGAAACCTACCCGGTGACCAGGAGCACGGCGTCAACGCCTGGCGATGTACGAGGTGCCCGTGCTGGTCACGGCGCGACCGACGGGGGCGGCGCGGCGGATGGGCGGCACCCGCCGGGTAGCCTCCCCCCATGGCGGACACCTCCACCCAGTCGATCATCATCGGCGCCGCCCCGGATCGGGTCGCGGCGGTCATCTGCGACTTCGCCCGCTACCCGGAGTGGACCGAGGCGGTGCGCCGGGCCGAGGTGATCGAGGAGTACGAGGACGGCTACGCCAGCCAGGTGCGTTTCACCATCGACGCCGGGGTGATGGCGGACGAGTACGTGCTCGCCTACGAGTACGCCGAGGACCTGTCCCGGGTCGAGTGGCACCTGGTCGCCCCGTCGAAGATGCAGAAGGCCCAGCGCGGTTCGTACGACCTGGTGGGTAACCCGGACGGCGGCACCACTGTGACCTACACGCTGGAGGTCGACCTGTCGGTCGGCATGCTCGGGATGTTTCGGCGCAAAGCCGAGAAGATGATCATGGATACCGCGTTGAAGCAGCTCAAGCGCCGGGTAGAAGCAGCCGGTGCGGCGCAATGACGGGTCCGTTGGCACGGTAGAGGAGCCGACGATGGGCGGAACGGATCCGGGTTCGGCCCGGGAAGAGGCGGAGCGGCTGGTCGCCACGGTGCTCGCGGGGGCGCGGCTGGCCTCCGCCGGCTCGGCCGGCGGCGCGTTCGGCGCGTTGGGCGGGATGCTGTCCGGTGTCCTCGGTCACAACGACGGCCCGGGCGGGCGCTCCGGTGCGGCCGGGTTCGCCACCGGTTCGGCCGAATGCTGCGTCTGTCCGGTCTGTCGGGGGATCGCCGCGTTGCGGGACCCGAGTCCCGAATTCGCCGAACGCCTCGCCACCGCGCCGGTGACCTCGCGGCCGGCGTCGCCAGCCTGCTCCGGGCGTTCTCGCCGGCCGAACCAGCCCCGTCGGGCCCTGCCGAGCCGACCTCCGAGTCGACCGCCCGGCCCTCGCCCGCACCCGCCGGGAGCAGCGACGACATCGGCGCGGAGCCGCCCCCCGCCGGTTCTTCCGCCGCGGCCGCCGACGACCACGTGTGGCGCGATGCCACCCGTACCGGGCATGATTCTCAGCCGGCGCCGGAGCGGGATGTCTGGTCGGTCGCCACCCGGACGGCGGACCCACTCGCCCCGGTCGCCGCACCGCCCGTCGACGAGGCCGGGCCGGCGACCGTACCGGCACCGACCACCCGTCCCGTGGTGCCCGCCTCGCGGGTGCCCGACGACACCGGCGCGGAAGCATCGGGCGACGGCGCCTGAGCGCGGGACATCCGACCCGGACCGGCACTGGGCCGGGACGAGGGCCGGACAGCACAGCAGAGGGGGGCGGCAGCGGTGACGCTGACCATCGGAGTCGACGTCGGTGGCACCAAGGTGGCCGGCGGTGTCGTGGACGACACCGGCACGGTCCTCGCGCAGACCCGACGGGACACGCCCGCCGATGACGTGGCCAAGACCCGCGACGTCATCATCGAGCTGGTCGGCGAGCTGGCCGCCGGGCGGGCGATCGAGGCCGTCGGCATCGGCGCGGCGGGGTGGATCGACGCCAGCCGCTCGACCGTGCTCTTCGCCCCCAACCTGGCCTGGCGCGACGAGCCACTGCGTGAGTACGTCAGCACGGCCGTCGGTCTTCCGGTGATCGTGGAGAACGACGGGAACGTCGCCGCCTGGGCCGAGTTCCGCTACGGCGCCGCTCGCGCCGCCGACGACTCGATGATCATGTTCACCATCGGCACCGGCGTGGGTGGCGGCATCGTCCTCGGCGGTGACCTGATGCGCGGCGCGCACGGTATCGCCGCGGAGCTGGGACACATGCTGGCCGTGCCGGACGGGCACCAGTGCGGCTGCGGCCGGCTCGGCTGCATCGAGCAGTACGCCAGCGGCAGCGCCCTGGTGCGCTTCGCCCGGGCCGGTGCCCGCCAGGAGCCCGACCGGGCCGCAGCGCTGCTGGACCTGGCCGGCGGCGAGGCCGAGGCGATCACCGGCCCGATGGTGACCGCCGCCGCGCAGGGTGGTGACCCGGTCTCCGCCGAGGCGTTCGCGCAGATCGGCCGCTGGCTGGGCACCAGCCTCGCCGACATGGCGCAGATCCTCGACCCGCAGACCCTGGTGGTTGGCGGCGGTGTGATCGACGCCGGGGACCTGCTGCTCGGTCCGACCCGCCGCTCGTACCTCGACGCGCTCGCCCAGCGCGGTCGCCTGCCGGTGGCCGAGGTGCTCCCGGCGGAGCTGGGCAACAGCGCCGGGGTGATCGGTGCCGCCGACCTGGCCCGCCGGATCTGAGGCGGCCGGCATGAGCGTGCCGCTGCGCGTGGTGTCGTACAACATCCACAGCCAGCGCGACGACACCGCCGCGCTGGCGGCCGTGGTCCGGGCCGCGCGACCGGACGTGGTGATCGTGCAGGAGGGGCCACGCCGGTTCCGGTGGCGGCAGAAGTCCGCCTCGCTGGCCGAGTCGTTCGGGCTGGTGGTGGCCGCCGGCGGGCTGCCCGCGCTGGGCAACCTGCTGCTGACCAGCCTGCGGGTCCAGGTGCGGGGCACCCGCTGCCAGCGCTTCCCGCTCACCCCCGGCCGGCACCTGCGCGGCGCCGCGTACGCCGACTGCCGGGTCGGCGACGCCCGGTTCACAGTCGCCGGCTCGCACCTGTCCACCGACCCGGCCGAGCGTCCGGCGCAGGCCGCCGAGTTCAAGCGTGGCCTGGCCGCGGCGACCAGCCCGGTGCTGGCCGGGGCGGACCTCAACGAGGGGCCGGACGGGCCGGCCTGGGCGACCGTGTCGCGCGGGTTGACCGACGCCGCCGTGGCGGCCGACCGGGCGGAGCGGCTCACCTACTCCTGTACCGACCCGCGCCGGCGCATCGACGCGCTCTTCGTCGACCCGCGAATCACAGTGGTCGGCTACGACGTGGTGGACACCCCGCAGACCCGCCGGGCCAGCGACCACTTCCCGGTCCTGGTCGACCTGCTCCTGCCCACCGCCGACTGACCTCGATCCCGGCCCCATCGTCGACGGGTCCGCGTCGGGGCTGGACATCCGGCTCCGTTGTGGAGAGGATTTCGCGGCGACCGGCACCCGTGCCGTACAAAAGGAGAGTTTCCGGTGTCCACCTCCACCGACCACGGCCGGCCCGACCCGGAGGCGACCTCGTCCGCGTCGGGCAGCGACGGCCGCCCGGTCTCCGACCGGGGCGACACCGTCTGCGTCATCGGGGCCGGGGCCAGCGGCCTGACGGCCATCAAGAACCTGCGCGAGCACGGGTTCGGCGTGGACTGCTACGAACGGGAGACGGGCGTCGGCGGCGCCTGGAACTGGCGGCACGACCGCAGTCCGGTGTACGCCAGCACCCACCTGATCTCGTCGAAGCCGTTCACCCAGTTCCCCGACTTCCCGATGCCGGACTCCTGGCCGGACTACCCGCACCACAGCCAGCTGCTGTCGTACTTCGAGCGCTACGCCGACCACTTCGACCTGCGCTCGCACATCTGGTTCGGCACCGAGGTGATCCGGGTGGAGCCCGCCGAGGGCGAACGGTGGGACGTCACCACCCGGTCCACCGGCGGGTACGGCCCCGAGCGCACCTCCCGGTACGCCGCCGTGGTGATCGCCAACGGTCACAACTGGTCACCGAAGCTGCCTCGCTACGAGGGCCTCGAACAGTTCCGGGGCGAGATCATGCACGCCTCGTCCTACAAGGACCCGGCGCAGCTGCGCGGCAAGCGGGTGCTGGTGGTCGGTGCCGGCAACACCGGCTGCGACATCGCCGTCGAGGCCGCCCAGCAGGCGTCCCGCTGCTGGCACTCCACCCGCCGCGGCTACTGGTACGCGCCGAAGTACGTGCTCGGCCGCCCCGCCGACCAGGTCAACGACAGCCTGCTGGCGCTGCGCGTGCCGCTGCGGGTGCGGCAGTGGCTCTACCACTGGACGCTGCGGCTGACCGTCGGTGACCTGACCCGCTTCGGCCTGCCCAAACCCGACCACCGGGTGTACGAGACGCATCCGATCGCGAACAGTCAGCTCGTCTACTACGTGGGCCACGGCGGCATCGGCCCGGTGCCGGACGTCGCCCGGTTCCACCCGTACGCAGTGGAGTTGGCCGACGGCCGCGAGATCGATCCCGAGGTGGTCATCTTCGCCACCGGCTACCTGCCGCGGTTCGAGTTCCTCGACGCGTCGGTCTTCGGTGACAGTGCGGGGGCGGGCCGGCCGACGCTGTGGCTCAACGCGTTCACCCCGGGGCATCCGACGCTGGCGGTCGCCGGCCTGGTGCAGCCGGATTCCGGGTTGTTCACCCTGTCGCACTGGCAGACAGTGCTCTTCGCCCGGCTGCTGCGGGCCCGCCGGGACCGCCCGGAGCGCGCCGCGGCGTTCGCCCAGCGGGTCCGCGACCGGGCCGGGGAGCGGTACTCCGGGCAGGTCAAGGAGAGCAGCCGGCACTGGTTCGAGGTCGGTCACGCCGACTACCTGCGCGCCGTCGAGCGTGCTCTGGTCGAGCTGGAGGGCAAGTGAGCGCGCCGAGTGAGCTTGCGAGCCCTGCGGTCGCGAACGAAAGGCTGGCACAGTGAGCACGAGCAGCGAGCTGCGGATCATGCGGGGCCGGGAGTGGTCACGTCCGATCCGACCGGCCCGGCGGGAGGTGCTCAGCGCGGTTCCCGAGTTGGAGGAGGGACGTCCACCGCTGCTCTTCGTCCCCGGGTTCGGGCACGGCGCGTGGGTGTTCGCCGAGCACTGGTTGGGGCACGCGGCGGCGCGGGGCTTCCCGGCGCACGCGGTGAGCCTGCGCGGGCACGGTGGCAGTGAGCCGGCGCCGGAGGCGACGCTGCGGGCGTACGCCCACGATGTGGTCCAGGTCGCGGCGAGCCTGCCGCGCCAGGCGGTGCTGGTGGGGCACGGCGCCGGGGCGCTGGTGGTGGCGCACGCGTTGGCCCGCTACCCGGCGCGGGGTGCGGTGCTGGTGGCGCCGGTCTTCGGCGGTTGGCGACTGCTGGGCGCGGCGCTGCGCCGCAACCCCGGGGGCACGGTGCCGGCGCTGTTCGGCGGGCCGTTGCGGCTCAACCGCGGGCAGCTGTTCAGCCGCGAGCTGCCCGACGAGGAAGCCCGCAGGTACGTCGGACGACTCGGTCGGGCGGGCCGGCGGGCGCAGTGGGCGCTGCTGGGCGCGCCGGACGCGGAGCCGGCCGTGGGCGCGCCGCCGGTGCTGGTGCTGGGCAGCCCGGACGACCGGGTGGTGCCGGCGTCGACGTTGACCCGGGTGGCCCGCCGGTACGGTTCCGCCCCGCTGCTCTTTCCCAAGATGGGTCACGACCTGATGCTGGACGCGCGCTGGGCGGAGCCGATCGACGCGATCCTCGACTGGCTGGAGAAGGAGCCCGCGGCGCGCTGACCGACCAGCCCGCGGCCGGTCAGCCGCGGGACTGGTGGACGGCCGGGCCGCTGCTCGCGGTGCTCGGCCGGGGCACCCGTACGGTGCCGTCGGAGTTGGTGTCGGCGCTGCGACCGACCAGGGCGCCACCCTCGTCCAACGCGCGCAGGTAGGAGCGGGCCCAGGCCCGGATGTCGTGCTGGTGCAGGTGTGCCCGCATCGCCCGCATCCGTTGGGTGCTGTCGGCGGGGCTGGCCCGCAGCGCCGCGCGCAGGCCCTGCTTGAGCCCTTCCAGGTCGTGCGGGTTGACCAGGTACGCCTGGGACAGTTCGGCGGCGGTGCCGGCGAACTCGCTGAGCAGCAGTGCGCCGGTGTTGTCGACCCGCGCGGCCACGTACTCCTTGGCGACCAGGTTCATCCCGTCCCGCAGCGGGGTCACCGCCATCACGTCGGCGACCCGGTAGAGGGCGGCCAACTCGACCCGGTCGAAGGGCTGGGTGAGGTAGTGGATCGCCGGCTCGCCGACCCGACCGAACTCGCCGTTGATCCGGCCCACCTCGCGCTCGATCCGCTCGCGCAGGATCTGGTACTGACCGACGCGCTCCCGGCTCGGCATGGCGACCTGCACCAGCACCGTGTCGCGGACCTTGACGTCGCCGACGGCGAGCAACTCGCTGTACGCCTTGAGGCGCTGCTCGATGCCCTTGGTGTAGTCCATCCGGTCCACGCTGAGGACGACCTGCCGGGGGTCGCCGAGGTCTTGGCGGAGCCGACGGGCCCGAGCGGCCACGTCCGGGCGGGCGGCGAGCGCGGCCATCTCGGCGGTGTCGATGGAGACCGGAAACGCGCCGATCCGGACGACCCGGTCGTCGATGCCGATCCGGCGGTCGGTGGCCGGCAGCTCCAGTACCCGGGTCACCAGTTGGGCGAAGTTGTGCGCCGCCTGCACGCGCTGGAAGCCGACCAGGTCGGCGCCGAGCATGCCGCGCAGCAGCTCGGCCCGGCGGGGCAGTTGCATGAAAAGCTCCGGCGGCGGGAACGGCACGTGCAGGAAGAACCCGATCCGGAGGTCCGGCCGCAGCGTGCGCAGCTGACCGGGGACCAGCTGCAGGTGGTAGTCCTGCACCCAGACCATCCCGCCGGGCTCGGCCACCTCGGCGGTCGCCTCGGCGAAGCGCTGGTTGACCCGCTGGTACGCCTCCCACCACCGGCGGTGGTGCTGCGGCTGCTCCACCGAGTCGTGGTAGAGCGGCCAGAGGGTGGCGTTGGCGAACCCCTCGTAGTGGTCGCGTAGGTCTTCCGGGCTGAGCGCGACGGTGTGCATCCGCACGCCGTCCACGTCGGGCAGGGCGGGGGCCGGCCCGGTGCCGCCGGCCCAGCCGACCCAGGTTGCCGGGGTGTGCCGCAGCAGCGGGTGCAGCGCGCTGACCAATCCACCCGGACTGCGGCGCCACTCACAGGCCCCGTCGGGCGCCTGACTGTCGTCGATGGGGAGGCGGTTGGCCACCACCACGAGGGAACTCTGTCGCATCTCGGGCATTCCGATCAGCAGAGGACTGACCGCCGCGAGCAAGGAAAAACCGGTCAGTCAGCGGGGGAAGTGACGTACAGCGGTATTCCTACTGACAGTAAGTTACACCACTGTTACGCCCCCGGCAGGGCGCTGCCGTCCCGGGATGCGGGCCGAAATCAGACCACGGCGCCGTTGTCCGGGTCGTCCTCGTCCTCGTCGCCGGGGCGCAGCCGCCAGATCAACGTGACGAAACCGGCCAGGATGCCGGTGAACCCGAACAGGGTGACCGCCGAGCGGTCCACCGGGAGCAGCCACGGGAAGAGGAAGAGCACGAACCCCACGACCACCCCGAGCACGCCGATCACCGCGTACTTGCTGACCTGGGGCAGCGGCGGCGGGGGCGGCGGGTGGTAACCGTCGTCGTCGTCCTCGTCGTCGGGCAGGTCGGCGCCGAAGGTGTCCAACCCGTCCAGGAGTGAGGGTTCGTCCGGGCGGGTGCCCCGCCCGACGGAGATGCCGGAGATGTCCGTCGCGGACGGCAGTCGGCGCACGTCGGTGGCGGTCGGGCCCGGTTCGTCGGCGCCGGGGCGGGCCAGCGGACCGGCGGTCGGTTCGTCCCGGGTGTCGCGTTCGTCCACGTCCTCCGAGGCCGGCCAGGGGTGCTCCCCGGTGGCGGGGGTGGCGTGGAAACCGGCCACGATGCGCGCCCACTCGGCATCGATGTCCGGCTCGTCGCGCGCCGGTGGCTGCTCCGGAGCGGACTCGTCGGCGAGCTGGGTCAGATAGTCGCGTGCGGTGCTCAGGTGCGAGCGGTCGACGTAGAGCCGGTCGACCGGCCGGGCCGGCACCGTCGTGGTGCGGGTGACCGGGTTGAGGTCGGCGGAGGGTTGCAGGTAGGCGGCGATCCCACCGGCGGCCAGCACGTCGAGCAGGTGCTCACCGACGCGCGGATCGACGTCGCCGACGACGGCGTACTCGTTCGCGTCGAGCCCGTTGTCCCGCCGTCCCCGGCGGGCTCCACCCGCTGACACCCGGACATCCCCCTTAACGCGCCTTTCGGCGCGGCCACCCCTGCCCCGACGTCGGTCCGTACGCCGTGCTCTGAATCGTGACACGTCAGGGCATGGTTCCGGGAGTGCGTTGTGTCGCGTCTTGCAAAGTCACCGCCGCCGCCGCAGGTCGTGGCGGGACTCCTTTGTCCGTTCTTGCGCGACACGTGCGATCTCGGTGATCGTGGCATAGCTCGATGCCTGAGCCCCCGAACGTCGTCCGTTGTGGTGCGAGCGGCCGCTTCGTAGGCTCGTCGGCGACGACGGCTGGCGCTGTCGCGGCACACCACGGAAGGGACGCCGGTGCTCTACTGGCTGCTGAAGTACGTCATCCTCGGCCCGCTGCTCAAGCTGATCTTCCGCCCGCAGGTGGAGGGCCTGCACCACGTGCCGGCGACCGGTCCGGTGATCCTGGCCAGCAACCACCTCTCCTTCTCCGACTCGATCTTCACGCCGTTGATCACCGCTCGGAAGGTCACCTTCGTGGCCAAGGCCGAATACTTCACCGGCAAGGGCGTCAAGGGCTGGCTGACCAAGATGTTCTTCGTCGGCACCGGCACGATTCCGGTGGACCGCTCCGGCGGCCAGGCCGCCCGGGCCGCACTGGACACCCAGTTGCAGGTGCTGCGCAACGGGGGAGTGGCCGGCATCTACCCCGAGGGCACCCGCTCCCCGGACGGGCGGCTCTACCGGGGCAAGACCGGGGTGGCCCGGCTCGCCCTGGAGAGCGGCGCGGTGGTGGTGCCGGTGGCGATGCTCAACGCCGACGAGATCCAGCCGCCCGGCAAGCTCATCCCCAGGATCGACCGGGTGCGGATCCGGTTCGGCGCGCCCCTGGACTTCTCCCGCTACGCCGGGTTGGCCGGCGACCGGTTCGTCGAGCGCGCGGTCACCGACGAGATCATGTACGAGCTGATGGAGCTCTCCGGCCGGGAGTACGTCGACGTCTACGCCCAGCGGCTCAAGGCGCCCGTCGCGGCACCGTTGGCCGCCTAGGGCGGCCCATCAGGGCAGGCGGAGCAGGGTGGGGGCGTGATGGCGGGTGGCGAACTCGTGCAGCCGGGCGCGGGCCACCGTGGCGGCCGACGGGTCGGTCTCGGCCAACGGGCCGATCGCCAGCGCCATCGTGATGATCTCGTCGGTCACGTCGGTCATCTGGGCATAGCTCGCCGCCGCCGAGCGCAGCAGGTCGGTGGCGGTCGGTACGTCTCCGGCGTGCCGGGCCAGCGTCGCCTCGGCGACCTGGCGGGCGGCGCGCGCCCACGGGGTCATCCGGGGCGCCCGGTCGAGCATCTCCCGGACCAGCCGGGCCGCGTCCGCGCCGAGCACCCCGGCGACGTGGCCGACGGCCGGCACCCACTCCGCGAACGGGATCATCCGGGTCCGTCGC
>NZ_JAEVHL010000036.1 GCF_016803395.1 Micromonospora tarensis
GCCGCCGCGCCCCGAGCGGTGCCGGTCGGCGCGGCGGTCTCCGGTGGCAGCGCGGACAACCAGGCACCGGCTGTCGACGGCGGCGCGGGCGAGCCCGGCCCCGCGCCGAGCCGGACCGGCCGGCTCGCCCTGGCGGTCGACACCTGGCGTACGGCGGGACGGGGCGAGCGGTTGCTCGCCGGCACTGTCGGCGCGCTGGTCCTGGTGGAGCTGCTGGTCGCGCTCCTGGCCGAGCCGAACAACTTCGACTCGCAGACGTACCACCTGCCGAAGGTGGAGCACTGGGTGGCCCAGGGCGACCTGGACTTCTGGCCGACCGCCATCCACCGCCAGGTGACCATTCCGCCCGGAGCGGAGTACCTGCTGCTGCATCTGCGCCTGCTCAGCGGCGGGGACCACCTGTACAACCTGGTGCAGTGGGCGGCCGGGGTGCTCTGCCTCCTGGTGGCCGCCCGGATCACCGCGCAGCTCGGCGGCGGCCGGAGGGCGCAACTGCTCACCGCGTTCGTGCTGGCGACCACGCCGATGGTGGTGCTCCAGGCGACCAGCACGCAGACCGACCTGATCTGCGCGGCCTGGGTGGCCTGCGTGGCGACACTGGTGCTGGACGGGCTGCGTCGACGGACCGGCTGGGGCACGCTGCTCGGGCTGGGCGCGGCCACCGGTCTGACCGCGGTGACCAAGACCAGCGGCCTGATCGCGGTCGGTCCGCTGCTGGTGCTCTGGGGGGTGGCGCAGCTCAGGCTGGTCCTGGCCGGGAGGGCGACGCCGGCTGGCGAGGGGCGGCTGCCGGCCCGGCCGGCCGGCGGGCTGGCCCGGACGGTTTCCGGTTCGGTGCTGATCCTGCTGGTCGCCGCCGTGGTGGTCGGCCCGTTCCTGGCCCGGGTGACCGCCGAGTTCGGGCACCCGCTGGGGCCGCCCCGGCTGCGCGAGTCCATTCCGATGGAACGGCACGACCCGGCGTCGATAGTGGTCAACGCGCTGCGGATCGGGCACACCGCGTTCGACACGCCGCTGGCGCCCCTGCGTCGGGCCGGGGCGGAGGTGATCATCAGCGGCGCCGACACGATCGGGGTCGACCCGCAGGACCGTGCGATCACGTTCGGCCGGGAGCTGTTCCCGGAGCCGGCCTGGTATCCGGACGAGGACCGGGTGGCGTTTCCTCTGGCCGGTGCGCTGGCGGTGATCGGCGCGGTGCTCGCGCTCGCCCGCCCACGGCGGGTCGACCCCGGCCACGCCGGGTCGCCGCGGGCGTACGCCGCGGTGGTGCTGGTCGCCGTGCTGCTGCACACCGCGATGATCAAGTGGCAGCCGTGGGGGAACCGACTGCTGCTCTACGCCGTGGTGCTGGCGGTGCCCCTGGCCGGGCTCTGGCTGGACGCGCTCTTCCGCCGCCGGGCGGGCGGCCCCGGTCGTGGAGGTCGCTCGGTGGCCACCATGGTGGCCGTCAGCGTGCTGGCCGGCTCGGCGCTGGCCGGGGTGCTCGCGCTGTCGTACGGCTTCCCGCGTCGGCTGGTAGGCGCCGGCTCGGTCTTCACCACCTCGGACTGGGACACCCGGTTCCTGCGCCGCCCGCAGTGGGCTGACGAGTTCCGTTGGGCCGCGGCGGCGGTCCGGGACAGCGGCGCGCGACGGATCGGGCTGGTGCAGCAGAACGACAACTGGGAGTACCCGTGGTGGCTGCTGCTGCGGCAGCCCGACGGCGGCTCGCCGGACCTGGTGGCGCTCCAGTCGGTGCTCCCGGAACGACCGCCGGCCGATCCCTCCTCGGTCGACGCCATCGTCTGCACCGGCAGCCAGGCGGCCTGCGCCGAGCTCGTGCCGGCCGGCTGGCGGCTGGAGTTCGACGGCTACGTCGGCTACGCGCTGCCGCCGGGCCGCTGACGCGGAGCCCACCTGCCGCCCGGATCGTCCGATCCGCTACGGCCACGACGACTTCGTCGGCTCGCGCGGCTACTGACCGAGGCAGGGGCCCTGGCCTCGACCAGAGCCCCCGCCCCTCACTTGGCGCGGGGAACGAGGACGAGCCGGGCCACGCCCTTGTCGCCGTCCTTCGCGCCGGCGACACCGAGCGTCGTACCGACCTTGACCTCGCTCGGCTGCACGGTGGCCCGCCGCTCGACGACCTTCAGGTCGTCGCCGAACGTCCAGGTCATGGTGAAGCCGTCGGTGGACTTGACGGTCATCGAGTCGCCGTCGATGGCGGTCACCGCACCGCGCTGCACGGCGACGGTCTGCGTACCGCCGTCCTTCGTCTTCACCACCGCCTCACCGTGCAGGGTGTTCTTGCGCAGCAGGACGCGGGCCTGGCGACGCTTGCGCCACTCCTCGCCGCGCTTCTCCCGGGCCTTGTCCTTCGCGCTGGGTGACGTACCCGGCGTCGGGGTGGCCGGTGCGGCGATCGTCTGCACGTCCAGCTCGTCGGCGTCGAAGCCCATCGCGGTCAGCGCCTGACCCTCGACCCCCATCGCGGCGGCGACCTCGACGGCGGCGTCCCGGGCAGGCTGGCTGGCCACCTCGGCCGCGCCGCAGCCGCTGACGCCGAGCGTGACCGCCGCGAGCAGTGCCGTGGTGCCGGTGACGAAACCCCAACGTGGCATGACTGTCCCTCTCGTCCGTGGAGCCCTCAGCCTTCCCCGGAACGACGAGCGGAGCGTCAGGCCGATGTTCGGGTCAGGTAAGGATCGCCGGGCAACCGGACGGTGAAGGCGGCGCCGCCCTCCGGCGCGTGCCCGGCGACGATCTCCCCGCCCAGCCGACGGACCAACCCGGCAGCCAGCGCCAACCCCAGCCCGCTGCCCACCTTGCGCACCCCCCGGTAACGCTCGTGCAGCGCGCCGCGTTCGAACGCCACCGCCAGGTCGTCGTCGGTGAAGCCGGGCCCGCCGTCCCGAACCTCCAACACACCGCCGGCGGCCGACTCCGCGCCGGCCGGCCGGACCGCGAGCACCACCGGCGACCCCGGGGGTACGACCCGCAGCGCGTTCTCCAGCAGCCCGTCCAGCACCTGCCGAATCCTCCCCGGATCGGTGTACGCGGACACCGGCTGACCCGGCGTCTCCAGGCGGAACGGCACGCCCACCGCCGCGCACCGGCCGGACCAGGTCGGCTCCGCGTCCACGGCCAGTCGGGTCAGGTCCACCGACACCGGTTCCAGGGGGAAGTCGGCGGCCTCCAGCCGGGCCAGCGCCAGCAGGTCACCGATCAGCCGGTCCAGGTGTTGCGCCTCGGTCAGCATCGTCCGACCGGTGTCGACGGTGTCGTCGGCGCCGAGCACGCCGTCGGCGAGCGCCTCGGCGTACCCCCGGATCGCGGTCAGCGGGGTGCGCAGCTCGTGCGAGACGGAGAGTAGGAACTCCCGCTGTCGGCCCTCACTGGTGGCCAGTGCGGCGGCCAGCCCGTTCAACGCCTCGGCCAGGTCGGCGACCTCGTCGGGCGGCTCGACCGGCACCCGGACGGCGCGGTCCCCGGCGCGCAGCCGGGCGGCGGCGGTGGCCGCGACCCGGATCGGCCGGGCCAGTCGACGGGCCAGCAGCAGCCCGGCCACCACCCCGGCGGCCAACCCGGCCAGCAGCGGCAACCAGAGGCTGAGCAGCACCTGCGCCCAGAGCCCGTCCGCCACCGGGCGGGAGAGCACCACACCGTTTCCGCCGGTCAGCGCCCGGCCCTCGACCACGGCTCGTTCGCCGTTGACCAGGCGGCGGGCCGACACGTTGCGCCCCTGCTCGATCCGCTGCACCACCCGGGGCGCAGACCAGCCCGATCGACCCGGCCCCGCCGGATCAGGTACGCGTCGATGCCCTGGTCACGGAGCTGCTGGATGAGCCGTTCCTCGTCGCTGCTGCGACCACGGTCCAGCCGGGTCCGCAGCACCTCGGCCGCGAGCCGGGCCTGCGCGGCGAGCGCGTCCTGGTCGCGTCGCTCCGCGCCCCGGATCGCCAACGGCACCGCGACGATGGCGGTGACCAGCACCGACACCAGTGCCACAGCGCAGGTGACGAGCACCGCCCGGGCGGTCAGCGTACGGCCGAACCGGGCACGTCGGGGTGCGGCCGGTGCGCCGGTGCCGACCACCGGCAGGGCCATGGTCGGCGACTCGACCCGCCCGGGCTGGTCAGGCATCGACGGCGTACCCCACGCCCCGGTGGGTCCGGATCACGCTCGTCGGGCCGAGCTTCGCCCGTACCTGGGCGACGTGCACGTCCACCGTCCGGGTGCCGGCGTGCGCCGCGTAACCCCAGACCCCGGCGAGCAGCTCCTCCCTGGTGAAGACCCGACCGGGCCGGGCCATCAGGTGGGCCAGCAGGTCGAACTCGGTGGAGGTGAGCTGCACCGGCGTGCCGGCGGCGGTGACCGTGCGCCGGGCCGGGTCGAGCGTCACCGCGCCGACGACCCGTGGTCGGTCCGCGCCCTCCGGCCCGCCGGCGGACCGGCGCAGCACCGCGCGCACCCGGGCGACCAACTCCCGTGGGCTGAACGGTTTGGTGACGTAGTCGTCGGCGCCCAGCTCCAGGCCGACGATCCGGTCCACCTCGTCGTCCCGGGCGGTGAGGAAGATGACCGGGGTCCAGTCTCCCGCCTCGCGCAGCCGGCGGCAGATCTCGGTGCCGGGCAGGCCCGGCAGCGCGATGTCCAGGACACAGGCCACCGGTCGCAGCCGGCGGGCCGCGCTCAGGCCGGCCGCCCCGTCCCGTTCCAGGTGGACGCCGAACCCGTCCCGGGTGAGGTAGAGCCGGACCAGGTCGGCGATGGCCGGCTCGTCCTCGACCACCAGGACGAGCCCGCGATGCGGAGGTTCGACGGTCACCGGCCCATGATTGCCGACCGGTGGGTTCGGCGCGATCGGTGCGTGTTCGAGTTCGGTAAAGGCGCGCGACGCCCGATGAGGTGTCAGCTCACCAGGACGGCGCGAACATCCCGGGTCGCGCGACGGCCGGGGTGTCACCGATGCTGGCGACCACCCGCGCGCCGGGTGGCCGCAGCCGGGTCCGGAACGCCTGGTTGAGCAGCGCGTCGAGCTGCCAGACCTGCTTCGGGTGACTGGTTCGGATCAGGAACCGCTCGCGGATCCCGTCGATCGCGGTGGCCGCCATCTCGACCGACTGGAGCCGCGGGTCCGGGCTCCAGGTGACGTTGCTCAGCTCGCGCAGCTCGGTGTTGAGGTGCAGGCGTAGTCGGTGCAGCAGGCGGGTCTGCTGGGTCACCACCAGCCGGCGGTGGGTGAGTAGCAACAGGTAGTCGCCGGTGACCGGGCGGTCGGGGCGGCTGCACCGGGTGACCAGGATGGTGGCGTCACCGGAGCCGACGCAGCGGCGAAAGACCGGCATGTGCCGGCTCACCGTCTGCACGGCCAGGCCAGCCTCAGCGGCGGCCGGAAGGAACGTTCGGGAGAAGACGTCCATGACCTGCCCAACGACGCCCCCGACGGGGTGACGTGGGTCACGCGGGTTTTTTGGAAGTTCCACGCCGCGTGTCGCACTGCCTGTCCGGCTTTTGACTCGGACGGATCGTGGTCAGGAGTTGGGGTCAAGTGGGCTGGCGGCGAAGAGCTCCGCCAGCCAGCCCGGCACGGCGTCGACGTACTCGGCGCGGGACTCCTCGGCGGTGTCCAGCGCGCGACGCCAGGACAGCGACCGGCTCACCGGCCCCAGGTTGATCGCGAGGTCGGCGGCCTCGACCAGGGTCCGCCGGTCGTACCGGTCGGTCCACGCCTCCAGATAGGCGTCGCGCAACCGAGCCAACTGGGCGTCGCCGGCTGCCAGCTTCCTGGTGTGCCGGATCGAACGCAGCGTCACCAGCAGCGTGCCGAACGGGTGCGCCACCGAGGCGTCACCCCAGTCGAAGTAGCGGTACCCGTCCTGGCCCGCGAAGACGTTGCCGTCGTGCAGGTCGTCGTGTTGCACGGCGGCCGGAATGCCGAGGTCGGCGAGCCGGCGGCACCGCTCGGCGTACGACGGCAGCTCGGCCCGCAGCCGCTCGTACAGCTCCGGGCTGAGCCCGGCCTCGGCACCGATGAGCAGCGACCGGTGATCGTCGAGCAGCTCGGCGAAGAGCCCGGCCAGCACCTCGGGACGCTGATCCGGCACGCCTCGGGCGACCAGCTCGGCGGCCCGCGGCTCGCTCGCCAGTTGGAGCGCCGCGTACCCGGGCAGGGCCCGCTCCCAGTGGGTCAGGTCACTGTCGCGCGCCAGCAGGTCGCGCAGGGACTCGCGGCCGTCGGGCAGCAGCGACCAGCCCTGCGCCGGGTCCACCGCGATCGGCGTCAGCACCCGATCGGGGGCCAACTCGGCGAGCGACGTGATCAGCACGGCCTCGTGCGTCGTGCCCGGGTTGTTCGCCTTGAACCAGACCGGGCCGTCGTCGGTGGGCACCCGCCAGACCAGCGACCAGGGACGCACCCGGGGCTCCACCAGCCCGGTCACCCGACGGCCGGCCCGGCTCAACTGCGCGTCCACCCAGGACCGGGCCCGCACCTGCCACTGCTCGCTGGACCAGTCGAAGGCGGGCATCCTGGCGATCGTCGTCACGCTGGGCACCTTAGGCCGCTCTCCCGGGCCGGGGCGAGACGTTTTCCGAGCGGCGTCAGATCAGCTCGACGATGGTGGCGTTGGCCATGCCACCGCCCTCGCACATGGTCTGCAGGCCGTAGCGGAGCCCGTTGTCCCGCATGTGCTGGAGCATGGTGGTCATGATCCGGGCACCGGAGCCGCCGAGCGGGTGACCGAGAGCGATCGCCCCACCGCGCGGGTTGAGCCGCTCCGGGTCCGCCTCGGTCTCCGCCAGCCAGGCCAGCGGCACCGGGGCGAACGCCTCGTTCACCTCGTACACCCCGATCTCCTCGATGCCCAGCCCCGCGCGGCGCAGCGCCTTGGCGGTGGCCGGGATGGGCGCGGTGAGCATGGCGACCGGGTCGTCGGCGGCGACCACCGCGGTGTGGATCCGGGCCAGCGGGCGCAGGCCGTGCCGGCTGGCCCAGTCGGAGGTGGTCACCGCGAGGGCGGCCGCGCCGTCGGAGATCTGGGACGCGGACCCGGCGGTGACCACGCCGTCGGCACGGAACGGGGTGGGCAGCTCACCGAGCCTGTCGAGTGAGGTGTCCCGCCGGATGCCCTCGTCGGCGGCGAACTTGCCACCGTCGCCGAGCGGCACCGCTGTCAACTCCGGATCGAACGCGCCGGCGTCCTGCGCGGCGGCGGCCTTCTCGTGGCTGGCCAGCGCGAACTCGTCGAGCTGCGGACGCGAGAGGCGCCACCGCTGGGCGATCAGCTCGGCGCCGACCCCCTGGTTGAACGGCAGCGGCGCGTCGTCGGCGAAGCCCTCGACGCCTCGGTAACGGGCGCGCAGTTGGTCGCTGAACGGCATCCCGTCGGCGACACTGGAGCCCATCGGCACCCGGGTCATCGACTCGACCCCACCGGCGACCACCAGGTCGGCCTGGCCGGAGAGCACCGTCGCCGCGGCGAAGTGCAGGGCCTGCTGACTGGAGCCGCACTGCCGGTCCACAGTGGTGCCGGGCACGGTCTCGGGCCAGCCGGCGGCGAGCACGCTGTTGCGGGCGATGTTCCACGACTGCTCGCCGACCTGGGACACGCAACCCCAGAAGACGTCGTCGACCTGCGCCGGGTCGAGCCCGGTGCGCTCGGCGAGGGCGCGCAGCACGTGCGCCGAGAGGTCGACCGGGTGGACACCGGCGAGGCTCCCCCTGCGCCGCCCGACCGGGGTACGCACCGCGCCGACGATGACCGCGTCACTCATGTTTACTCCCCGGTAACTTGGGCTGCTCCGATCCTACGTGGTCGCGTGAGCGGCGGGCGGCCCACACCTCGACGAGATGCCGGAATCGGACGCACGCTGGCATGCTGGGCGGGTGAACGAGCCCCCTCCGACCCGGCAGTGGCGGGTGCCGGCGGGCCTGCCCGCGGCGAAGCTGGCCGGTGCCGTCCTGCTCGTCGCGCTCGGGCTGCTGCTCGCCGACGGCGATCCGGTCCGCCTGGTGGTGGCCGCCCTGGCAGCCGCCGCGCTGGCCGGCTGGGCGGTACGCGACCTGGTCGCGCCGGTCCGGTTGACGGTGGCCACGGCCGGCCTGACCGTCATCCACGGGTTCGCGGGACGGCGACTGCTGCCCTGGTCGGCAGTCGAGGCGATCACCGTCGACCGGCGGCCACGGCTGGGGCTGACCAGCGAGACCCTGGAGATCGACGCGGGCGACTCGCTGCACCTGTTCGGCCGGTACGACCTGGGGAGCACCCCGGAGGAGGTGGCCGCCGCACTGCGGGCCGCCCGCCCGAACCCCTGACCTGTCAGCCGAGCAGGTAGGCGGTGCGGACCAGGACCAGCACGAGCAGGACCAGCAGGATGATCGCGCCACCGGCGGCCTGCACCAGGGTGCGCCGACCACGCGGCGCGTACGCGAGCACCAAGGCCATCAGCGCGCCGACCACCAGCCCACCCAGGTGCCCGGGGATCGAGATGCCCGGCACGGCCAGCGTGAACACCAGGTTGATCACCAGGATCGGGATGATCCGGGAGATGTCCCGGCCCAACTTCCGCTCGATGATGATCAGCGCGGCGAAGAGGCCGAACACGGCGGTCGACGCCCCGACGGTGGCCGCCCTCGGGTCGCTGAACAGATAGGCCGCCACGTTGCCGCCGAGACCCGCGATCAAATAGAGCGCGGCGAACCGCACCCGCCCGAGGTTGGCCTCCAGCGACCGACCGAGCACCCACAGCGCCCACATGTTGAGCAACAGGTGGATGACGCCGTAGTGCAGGAACATGGCGGTGACCAGGCGGTACCACTGACCCTCGGCGATCCCGCCGAGGGTCAGGTCGGAGAGGTAGGCCCGGCCGAGCACCGCACCCCACTCGGTAAGCGGTGTGCTGCCACCCATCAGGCCGCCGAAGCCGGAGCCGCCCACCGCCGCGTCCCCGCCCCGCGCGGAGGCGATGGAGAGCAGCAGGAGCAGCGCGTTCACCGCGATCAGCGCCTTGGTGACATAGCCGTGCCGGCCGGCCGTACCACCACCGAAGGCGGTACGCGCCGGCCGGACACTACGACGCCCCTCGTTGACGCACTCCGGGCACTGGTGCCCGACCGACGCCTCCCGCATGCAGTCCGGGCAGATCGGCCGGTCGCACCGGGTGCACCGGACGTAGGTCTCCCGGCCGGGGTGCCGGTAGCAGACCGGGGTGGTCGGCGGTGACTCACTCACCGGGCCGACCCGCCGTCCACCGCCGCGCGATCCACCGGCACCGGCCGGCGCGGTGCTCCGGAGCGCTCAGTCATGCGAGCAAAGGTACCTCGTTGGTCGCTCAGGAAGCAGACCGCTCGATCTCAACCCGCTCGATGACGACGTCCTGGAGCGGACGGTCGCTCGGGCCGGTCGGGGTGTTCGCGATCGAATCCACGACCTTCACCGACTCCTCGTCGGCGACCTGGCCGAAGATGGTGTGCCGGTTGTTGAGGTGCGGCGTCGGGGACACGGTGATGAAGAACTGCGAACCGTTGGTGCCCGGTCCGGCGTTCGCCATCGCCAGCAGGTAAGGACGGTCGAACCGCAGCTCCGGGTGGAACTCGTCGGCGAACTTGTAGCCCGGGCCGCCCCGGCCGGTGCCGGTCGGGTCGCCCATTTGGACCATGAAGCCGCTGATCACGCGGTGCGAGATGGTGCCGTCGTAGTACGGACCACTGCCCGGCTGACCGGTGCGCGGGTCGGTGTACTCCCGGTTGCCCTCGGCCAGGTCGACGAAGTTGCGGACGGTCTTCGGCGCGTGGTTGGGGAAGAGCTCCAGCCGGATCGGGCCAGCGTTGGTGTGCAGGGTGGCGTAGACAGCCTCGGCCACGGGTACTCCTCACTCGTTGGTCAGTTCCATGCGGATCCTCCCATGTGCCCGATCTGGCATCGCGGAGGCATCCGAAGGTGGAGGATGACGAAGGAACAACTCCCAGGAGGTAGGACCGTGTTTGGATTCGGGCGGCGGCAGTCCCAGGCACAGCTGGCCAAGGCCGAGCTGAACCAGAGCATCAGCCACCTGATGCAGGCAGCCAACCACGCCGCGAAGGGCGCTGGCGCGTCCGTCGGCCCGAGGGTCCAGGTGGCCCGGGGCTACGTCGCGCCGACCGCGGCGAGGGTTCGCGACCGCGCGTCAACCGGCTGGGGGACCACTCTCACCACGCTGGCACCGCTGGCGGCGGCGGCCCGTGACGGCGCCGCGCAGGCAGGGCCGCTGACCAGGAAGGCCAAGTCGAAGACCATGCGGATCACCGGTAAGAAGAAGCAGCCGCGTCGTGGCGGCGCGATGATGACCGGCCTGTTGGCGGCGGGTGCCATCGCCGGCCTGGCGGGCGCGGTCGCGCTGCGTCGCCGTCGGGAGCAGCAGGAGTGGGCCGAGTACGACCCGACCCGCACCCTGGAGCCGATGCACGACGAGATCGACTCGATCGAGGTTCGTACCCCGTCCGCCACCAAGGGGACCGACGGGTCGGCCATGACCGGGGCGGCGGGGATGACCGGCGCGGGCAGCTCGGCGGTGGCCGGCGGCAGCAGCGCCAGCACCACCAGCCCGGCCAAGCCGAGCGGTGTCCGCCCCACCGACAAGGTCCCGTCGGTCGCGGAGGGTGCCACCGACGTGTCCGGCCGGCCGACCGACGATCTCACCAAGGCGCTGGGTAAGGACACGGCCCGCACCAACGGCCGCCGCTGACGCCAGCGGCAGCGCCTCCGGCGCGACGAGCGGACCGACCCCGCTCGTCGGCGCTTCCGCGTCGAGCGGCGCACCTCGCGTCGAGCGGGGCGCCTCGCGTGGAGCGGCGCTTCCGCAAGATCGACGCCGGTCCGGCCGCGGTGCGGTCCGGGAGCTCTCGCCGCGCGGTCAGAGCCAACCGTTGCGGCGGAACCAGCGGTAGAGGGCCAGCGAGACGCCGAGCATGAGGGCCAGGGCCACCGGATAGCCGTACGTCATCTTCAGCTCGGGCATGTTGTCGAAGTTCATGCCCTCGACGCCGGCGATGGAGGTCCAGACCGCGGCGATCGCCGCCCACGCGGCGATCTTGCGCATGTCGTTGTTCTGGTCCACGGTGACCTGGGCCAGCCGCGCCTGGAGGATCGAGTTCAGCAGGTCGTCGTAGGAGTTCACCTGCTCCACGGTGCGGCTCAGGTGGTCCTGCACGTCCCGGAAGTACTTGCGGATCTCCTTCGGCACATCCCGGTTGACCTGGGAGGTCAGCGTGATCAGCGGCCGCTGCAACGGCACCACCGCCCGCTTGAACTCGACCAGCTCGCGCTTCATCTGATAGATCCGCTGGATCCGCCCATGGCTGTTGCGGTCGAAGACCTCGGCCTCCAGCACGTCCAGGTCGTCCTCGAGCTGCTCGGCCACCTCCAGGTAGAGGTCGACCACCCGGTCGGTCACCCCGTACGCCACCGCCCACGGGCCGTGCAGCAGCAACTCCTGCTTGGTCTCCAGATCGGCCCGGATCGGGGCGAGTCGGCAGGCGTCCCCGTGCCGGACGCTGATCACGAAGTTCGGGCCGATGAAGAGCATCACCTGCCCGGTCTCCACGACCTCCGAGTTCTCGGTCAGCTCGGTGTGCTCGCAGTAGCGGGCGGTCCGCAGCACCAGGAAGACGACGTCACCGAAGCGCTCCAGCTTGGGGCGCTGCTCGGCCTTCACCGCGTCCTCGACGGCCAGCTCGTGCAGACCGTAGGTCTCCGCGATGGCGGTCATCTCGGCCAGTTCCGGCTGGTGCAGACCGATCCAGACGAAGCCGTGCTCCTCGCGGCGGGCGGCGGCCAGCGCGTCCGCGTACGTCCAGTCGCCGGGCTGCCGCTTGCCGTCGATGTAGAGCGCGCAGTCGACCACCGCGCTGCGGTCCGCGCCGACCGGGGCGGGGACCGGCGGCGAGCCGTCGGCGTTGAGGATCCGGGTCATCGCCCGGACCGGGGAGGGCCACGCCCGAGGTCGCAACACTCGCCCGGTGGTCGACGGTGCCGTCCGGCCCCGCTCTTTGCGATCCGTCATCGCGTCACCTCCCGCGCTCGGCTGCGGCTTGCAGGTTACGCCGACTGCGGTCGAGGGCAGGTGTGACGGCGGTCGCGTGGGGTGGCGCCGGGCGGACCGGGCCGCATCGGGGGGGTGCGGGGACGACACGGCCCACCCGGCACCTGTGGGGGCGGGAGGTTGTGCTGCCGCGTCACCCAGGTCGCGGCGGCCCGGAGGCCGGGCGGTGCTGCCACGTCTGGCGGATGACGCTCGCAGCATTGTGGGCCGCCGGCCGCCCGGAGGGGAGCCCCGGGACGGCCGGCATCGCCGTTCTGTCAGGAACCCGACAGATGAATCAGCCGCGAACGGCCTCGACGGCCTCCGCGAGCCGACGGACGCCCTCGTCGATCCGGTCGACGGTCACCGCCGAGAAGGCCAGCCGCAGGGCGTGCCGTCCGCCGTCCAGCACGAAGTCGCTGCCCTTGACAACGGCGACCCCACGCTCGGCCGCCGCCGGGGCGAGCCGGTCGACAAGTACGTCCTCCGGCAGCTCCACCCAGAGGAAGTAGCCGCCGTCGGGCTCCACGAACCGCGCCTGCGGCAGGTGCCGACGCAACGACTCGGCGAGCACCCGGGCCCGCTCACCCAGCGCCGCGCGTACCGTCTCGATCGAGCGGTCGATGTCCCCGGAGACGCAGAACTGGTGCACGATCGCCTGGGACACCATGCCGGGCGAGATGTAGAGGCTTGTCGCGTTCTTCGCGATGTCGGCGATCAGGTCCGCCGGGCCGACCAGGTAACCCACCCGGACACCCGGGCAGACCGTCTTGGTGAAGCTCGACGCGTGCACCACCACGTTGCGGGTGTCCAGCGAGAGCATCGACGGAAGCGCCTCGCCCCGGAAGCGGATGTCCGCGTACGGGTCGTCCTCGAAGATCGTGAACTCGTACTCGGCGGCCAGGTCGAGCAGCTCCCGGCGCTTCTCCAGCGACAGCGTCATGCCGGCCGGGTTCTGGTAGTTCGGGATGACGTGCGCGAGCCGGGGTCGCACCCCGGACTCCAGCAGCTTGCGCAGCTCGGCGGTGTCCAGGCCGTCCGGCTGGACCGAGATGCCGTGCAGCTCGCTGCCCATCCGCTGGAGGTTGAGCAGGGTCCGGTCGTACGTCGGGCGTTCCACCACCACCGCGTCGCCGGGACGGACCAGGTGGTCGAAGAGGAACGCGTCGGCCTGGAGCGAGCCGTTGGTGACCAGCACCTGGTTGGCCTCGACCCCGTGCTTCTCGGCGATCCACTTTCGCAGCGGAACGTAGCCGACGGAGGTGCCGTACGCCGTCACCCCGGCGGGGTCGGCGTCGAAGGCGCGGACGGCGGCGGCCTTGAGCCCTTCGACATCGACGATGTCCAACGAGGGGGCCCCACGGGCAAAGGAGATCAGCTGCTCGGCGGTCATGGATGTTGAGCGTACGGGCGGCGGCGGGGGACGCGCGGACGGCACGGCGATGTCCGCATCCTGAGCCACCGGGTCGGGTGACTCCACTCCACCGGTCGGCGACAGATCAGACCGGAAGGGCGAGCGCGTCGTGCTGCGCCGCCCGGGAAAGCCCCTCAAACTGCACGCCGAGCGCGTCGAGGAGCTGACTCCAGTCGAAGTAGGAACGCCAGGCGGTGATCCGGCCCCGGCGGGCCCGGACCACGTCGGCCACCTCCCAGCTCACCACCCGGCCGGTGGGTGCGACAGTGCCGTACGGCGAGTGCAGCGTGCCGGTCTGGGTGCCGGTCAGCCGCAACTCGACGGCGGCGCCGCCGCTGGTGTGGACCGCGCCCATCGGAGCATGGCGTACTGCTGCTGAACCAGTCGCTCCGCGTCGCGCATCGGGACCTCCCCCGCGGGCCACGGCACCTCCGCGCCCGCGAGGGATTCCTACCCGCCGATCCAGCCGACACACCTGGATCAAGCGGGATGTCCGACCAGTCGGTTCGGTCAGGGCGCGGCGGCGGTCTGACTCTCCGACCACACCCGCATGATGTCCCGGACGGAGATCACCCCGGCCACCTCCCGACCGTCCAGCACCACCAGGTGCCGGAACCCGCCCCGGGCCATCGCCGCGGCGGCCTCGGTCACCGTCCACTCCGGCCCCGCGTAGACCACGTCCCAGGTCAGGTGTGCGCCGGTGCGTTCCACGTCGCAGTCCAGGCCGGCGCCGATGGCCTTCAACACGTCGCGTTCGGTCATGATCCCGACGCCCTCGGAATCCGGGTCGATCACGACCGCCGACCCGACACCACGGGCCGACATCATCTGCGCCGCCTGGCGGAGCGTGTGCTCCGGGCCGACGACCAGGACCTGGCTGGACATAGCTTCCCGTACCTGCATCACACATCACCCCTTTGGGACGGTGGCACCCGGTACCGACATGGTGGTCGGCGAATGTTTCCGGGACAAGAGCGGCATCGTCGCGAGGTCGGGGCCTCGCTACTGTCGAACGGTGTCCACCGAGCCCCTGCGCTGTGCCGGCGCGTTGATCGTCGACCACGGCGGCCGCATCTTCTTCCACCGCCGCTCACCACACCGACGCCTCTTCGCCAACTGTTGGGACATCGTCGGTGGGCACCTGGAGCCGGGTGAGGAGATCGTCGAGGCG
This sequence comes from Micromonospora tarensis, assembly GCF_016803395.1. GTDB lineage: Bacteria > Actinomycetota > Actinomycetes > Mycobacteriales > Micromonosporaceae > Micromonospora > Micromonospora tarensis. The sequence continues at coordinate 14,625 of NZ_JAEVHL010000036.1, forward strand.
CTGCGCCGGGAGATCACCGAGGAGACCGGGTGGCACCTCGCGCACGTCCTCGACCAGGTGGGTGAGTACCGCTACCTGGGCGACGACGGCCTGAACCGGGTCGAGTACGACTTCCTCGTCCGGGTCGACGGCGACCTCGACCACCCGACGCTGGAGGCCGGCAAGCACACCGAGTACCGCTGGCTCGCCGAACACCAGGTGTCAGTGCTGGACGAGCACCGCCACGTCAACGACGGGCTGATCCGGCGGATCGCGGAGGAGGGCTTCGCCGCCCTCCGGTCGATCGGCCGGTGAACACCGTCGCGCTGGCGCCGCACCGGATCGCCGGACTGCTCGCTCCGGCCGTGGACCGGACCTTCCGCGCCGGCATGCTGGCCGGGTACGACGGCGGCGGGGCCGAGCTGTCCCAGCGTTACGGCGGGGCGGCGGCGATCGGCTTCCTGGTCGACCTGCGCACCCGGCTGGCCGCACCCGGCGGCACTGTCGACGGGCCGGGGTTCGCGGCGATCACCAGGTACCGGGACCCGATCGCCTGCCAGCGGACCGTGGACAAACAGGTGGCACACGGAATGATCTACCGCAGCCCGAGCGGCTCGCTCTCCGCCACCGAGCGTGGTGCGGCCTTCCTCACCGAGCTGTACCAGGTGCACGCCGAGGTCACCGAGGAGCTGTGGGCCGGGCACGACGAGCGGGTGACCCGGCTGGTGGCCATCTTCGGGCGACTGCTGTCGTACGCTCTCGTGCTGGCCGACGAGGAGGGGACCCGGAGCGGCTCCGCCTTCGCCGCGCTGGCACCCCCGTACGAGCCGGACGGCACCCCGCCGGGCGTACTGCTGCTCAACCGGCTCGGCACGCTGCGCTACCACCGGGCCGACGCGCACGCCGCTGCCTGGGCCGCCGCCGGGCACACCCCGTCGAGCATCGCCGCCCTGCCAGCCGGCCCCGAGCGGCTCGCCATCGAGCTGGAGACCGACCGGCGGGCCGCCGGCCCGTACGCAGTGCTCGGTGCGGAGGAACGGCTGACACTGCTCGCCGACCTGGCGGCGTTGCCCGGCTGACCCGGTTGGCCGGAGCGGCGCGGCCGGCCGGCGCTATCCTCCAGCGGTGACGGGGAGCCGGACGAGGGAGGATGTCGCGATGATCGGAATGGTGCTCGCGGCCGGAGCGGGACGACGGCTGCGCCCGTACACCGACACCCTGCCCAAGGCGTTGGTGCCGGTGGACGGCGAGACGACGATCCTGGACATCGCGCTCGGCAACCTCGCCGAGGTCGGGCTCACCGACATCGTGATCGTGGTCGGCTACGCGGCGGACGCCGTGCGCGAGCGGCAGGCCGACCTGGAGAAGAAGTACGGGGTCACGCTCACCCTGGTGCACAACGACAAGGCCGAGGAGTGGAACAACGCCTACTCGCTCTGGCTGGCCCGGGAGTTCTTCGCCCGCGGGGTGCTGCTGGTCAACGGGGACACCGTGCACCCGGTGAGCGTGGAGAAGACCCTGCTGGCCGAGCGCGGTCCGGGCATCCTGCTCGCCGTGGACACGCTCAAGCCGCTGGCCGAGGAGGAGATGAAGACCACCTTCGACGCCGCCGGCCAGCTCACCCGGATCACCAAGATCATGGACCCGGGCGAGGCGTACGGGGAGTACATCGGCGCGACGCTGATCGAGCCGCAGGTCGCCGAGGCGCTCGCCGACGCCCTGGAGGCGACCTGGCGACGGGACCCGAACCTCTACTACGAGGACGGCTACCAGGAGTTCTCCGATCGGGGCGGGGAGGTGCGGGCCGCGCCGATCGGTGACGTCCCGTGGGTCGAGGTGGACAACCACGCCGACCTGGCCCGCGCCCGGGAGATCGCGTGCCGCTACTAGCGCGGAGCGTTCTCACCCCGCTGCACATCGACGTACGGCGGGGCGCGGTCGCCGACCTGGGCGCGATCCTGGCGGATGGCCGGATCTCCTCCGGCGGCGACGTCGCGGTGGTGGTCGGCCCGGGTCAGGGTGCCCAGATCGCGGAGTTGATCCGGCCGTCGCTGCGCTCGGCGGACGTGTTCACCGTCGTCGGCGGCACCCTCGACGCGGCCGACGACCTGGGCGGGAAACTCCGCGCCCGGTCGTACGACGCGGTGGTGGGCATCGGCGGCGGCAAGACCATAGACGTCGCCAAGTACGCGGCCACCCGACGGGGGCTGCCGATGGTCTCGGTGGCGACAAGCCTCGCCAACGACGGGATCGCCTCCCCGGTGGCCAGCCTGATCACCGACGGGATCAAGGGCTCCTACGGGGTGCACATCCCGATCGGGGTGATCGTCGACCTGGACTTCGTGGAGAGCGGCCCGGACCGGCACAACCGGGCCGGCATCGGCGACGTGGTCAGCAACATCAGCGCGCTGGCCGACTGGGAGCTGTCCCGGCAGGTACGCGGCGAGCCGGTCGACGGGCTGGCCGCCTCGCTGGCCCGGGCGGGTGCCGAGGCGGTGCTCAACCACCCGGGTGACATGGCCGACGACGCGTTCGTCACGGTGCTCGCCGAGGCGTTGATCTCCAGCGGTCTGGCGATGGCGGTCGACGGCACCAGCCGACCGTGCAGCGGCGGCTGCCACGAGATCATGCACGCTGTCGACTCGCTCTTCCCCGGCACCGCCTCGCACGGCGAACTGGCCGGGCTGGGCGCGCTGTTCTGCACCTGGCTGCGGGGTGATCTACGCCGCTTCGGGGAGATGTCCGCCTGCCTGGCCCGGCACGGTCTGCCCCGGCTCCCGGCCGAGGTGGCCCTCACCGACGACCAGTTCGTGGAGGCGGTGCAGTTCGCACCGCGTACCCGGCCGGACCGCTACACCATCCTGGAGCACCTGGCGCTGTCGCCTACCGAGACGCGGGAACGGCTGGCAGACTACGCCGGTGCAATCCGCGACCAGCTTGGCTGACCCCCGTCCCACCGTCGCCGACTTCCACCGGGTTAACCGGGGCGGCGGCCTGTTCAGCGAGTCGATCAGCCAGTGGCTGGGGGCCGTCTTCGCGCTGGTCGCCCAGCGGCTGGGGCTGCGACCGACAGTCCTGACCATGACCAACCTGGTGCTCGGCCTGGCCACCTCGGTCACCGTCGTGGCGCTCGCCGGCCCGGTCGCCGCCGGCGACGTACCGGCCTGGGTGGTCGGTCTGCTCGCCCTGGTCGGCTGGCAGGTGGCGTACTCCCTGGACTGCGCGGACGGGCAGCTTGCCCGGGTCACCGGCCAGGGCAGCGCGGCCGGCGCCCGGATCGACATCCTCTGCGACGTGGCCGCGCAGATCGCCCTGGTGGCCGCGCTGGCCGCCACCGCCGTGGCGCAGGAGCCGTCGACGCCGACCTGGCTGGTGGCCACCTTCGCCGGCACCTGGATGGTCAACCTGGTCACGTCGGTGATGCAGGCCGGCCCGAACGCGGCCAGCATGGTCACCTCGACCTCGCTGCCGGTGCGCCTGGTGAAGCTGGTCCGCGACTACGGCGCGGTGGTCTTCGTGGCCGCCCTGGTGCTGGCCGTGGCCCCCGCGCTGGTGCTCTGGGTGCTGGTCGCCTTCACCATCGTCAACGGCGGCTTCCTGCTCGCCAGCATCGCCTTCTCCGCCCGCGCCTCCATGCGCTGAGGCGTCCAGCCCAGCCCAGACCCTCGCCCACCCGTCCGCCCGCGCCCGTAACGCGGCGGGCACCGCGCCCGCTCAAGATCACGCTCGATCCAGGAAGCAGTTCCATCCGGCTGCTCCGAGGCCACTACAACTTGGATCGAGCGCGATCTTGAGGATGTCGGCCGCGCGGGGCGGGCCGCCCGGGACGAGGTCAGACGTGGTTGGGGGTCCGGGCCAGGCCGGCGTAGATGTTAACGAGCTGCCTGGTGACCACGTCCGGGTGGAAGATGCGCTCGTAGCGGGCGCGGGCGGCCACTGTCAGCGCGGACGCACCGGCGCGGGCGACCGGCAGGGCGGCCGCGAGCGCGGCCGGCTCCGGGGCGACCACCCAACCGGCCTCGCCCAGGTCGATCCCCGCCGGCATGGCTGACCCGCCGCCGCCCCCGGCGACCGCGGAGGCGATCTCGGCGGGCCCGGTGCCGGCGGGCTCGTGCGGGGCGTCGGCCCCGACCAGGTACGGAATGCCGCCCAACGCCGTACCGAGCACCGGCCGCCGCTCGCCAACGCCTCGATGATCACGGTGGGCAGCACGTCGTGCCACATCGCGGCGACGATCACCACAGCGCTCGCCTCGACCGCGGCCCGCACCCCGGCCCGGTCGAGCTGCCCGAGGTAGACCACGTCGGGTCGTTCGGCGGCGGCCGCCTCCACCAGTGGACGCAGCTCACCGTCGCCGGCCACCCGCAGCGTGCCCAGCGCACCCACCGGGTGTCGACGCCAGGCGTCCAGCAGCAGGTCGACGCCCTTCTCCGGGGAGAGCCGGGCCATGTAGAGGAACCCGTCACCGAGCGGCACCGGTCGGCCCGGGTCGGGTACCGAGTTCGGCTTCACCACGATGCGTTCGTCCGGAATGCCGTAGTCGCGGAGGTGGTCGGCGATCGCCGAGGTCAACGCGATGTACCGGTCCACCGAGCGCCAGGTGCCCCGGTGCACGGCCAGGGTGGTCGCCATCAGCGCGCTCTGCGCCGCCGAGTCCCGGTAGCAGCGGTGCTTGATGGCCGGCACCCCCAGCGCCCGCCCCTTGCAGTCCTGACAGATCACGCCGTCCCGGAAGTAGATCCCCGACGAGCAGACCTGCCGGTAGTTGTGCACCGTCTGCACCACCGGCACGCCGTGCCGGTGCGCGGTCCGCACCACCCAGGGCGAGATCAGCGGGTACGGGTTGTGCAGGTGCAGCACGTCCGGTCGGTGCTCGGTGAGCAGCCGGCTCAGGTCCTGCTGGGCGCGCGGCGCCCAGATCGGCGAGATCGGCAGCAGCGCCTTGGCGGCCTTCGACATCGACGGGATCTCGTCCGAGCTGCGGATGAAGGGCAGCACCTCGACGCCGGCGGCGGTGAGCTGGGCGATCTCCGAGTCGACGATCGTGTTCTCACCGGAGGGCTGGGCCTCCCGGTACCGGTTGTGCGCCACCACAATTCTCACGGAGCTTGCCTCTCGTTCGCGGCTGTGCCGACTGTTGCTCGCGACTGTGAGGCTCGCAAGCTCACGCCTCGCGCTCGCGGTGGGAACTCGCAGGCTCATTCCTCACGCTCACGGCAAAGAAGGCTACCGTTGGGTCGTGCCCGAACTACCGGAGGTTGAGGCGCTCGCGGGTTACCTGCGGCAGCGCGCGGTGGGGCGGCGTGTCGACCGGCTGGAGATCGCCGCGATCAGCGCCCTGAAGACGTACGAACCGGCCCCGAGCGAGGTGACCGGTCGGGCGGTGGTCGATGCCACCCGGCACGGCAAGTTCCTCGACGTGCTCTTCGAGGGCGATCTGCACCTGGTGGTGCACCTGGCCCGGGCCGGCTGGCTGCACTACCGGGAGGCGTTCCCGGCGACCACCCCGCTGCGCCCGGGCAAGGGCCCGATCGCGGTGCGGGTACGCCTGGACGACGGCTCCGGCTTCGACCTGACCGAGGCCGGCACGCAGAAGAAGCTGGCCGCGTATCTGGTCACCGACCCCGCGACGGTCCCCGGGGTGGCCAAGCTCGGCCCGGACGCGCTCGCCGCCGATCTGCCCACCTTCGCCGAGCGGCTGCGCAGCCGTCGAGGGCAGGTCAAGGGGGTGTTGACCGACCAGGCGGTGCTGTCCGGGGTGGGCAACGCGTACTCCGACGAGATCCTGCACGCCGCGAAGCTGTCCCCGTTCGCGATCACCGATCGGCTCACCGACGCCCAGATCGCCACCCTGCACGCCGCGACCCGGCAGGTCCTCGGCGACGCGGTGGAGCGCTCCCTCGGTTCGCGGGCCGCCGAACTCAAGGGCGAGAAGCGCTCCGGGTTGAAGGTGCACGCCCGCACCGGGCTGCCCTGCCCGGTGTGCGGAGACACCGTGCGGGAGGTGTCGTTCGCCGACTCCAGCCTCCAGTACTGCCCGACCTGCCAGACCGGCGGAAAGCCGCTCGCTGACCGTCGGTTGTCCCGCCTCGTACGGTGAGTAATTCCACTTCGCGACTACGGAGCGGAATCACCCTTACTGAGCCGAAGCTCCGGTCCGCCATTCTCGCCACGCGCGCATCCATCGGTATAGTGGCCCGGTCCCCGGCTTCTGAAATGGTGCGGAGCCGGCCAGATCCCGCCGGCACCATCGGTCGCCAATCTCCTTCGGGGCGGCGACCGGTCGGAGCTCCCGTGGGAGACTGGGACGGTGGGCGACCCGGGCCCTCACGCCGAGTGAGCGGCCCGTGTCATGCGGGAGGACATGGGTGAGGTGACGGCAAGCCTCCAGCGCCCGGTAACCAACGAAGGCCGGAGCAGACTCGTGCGGCACGTCGACAGCTTCGAGATCCAGCCGCCGACGCCGCCGTCACACAACGGCGTGCCCCGGTCGGCGTGGACCAGGGCGCGACGTCGTGTCTCCCGGTGGCACCGTCCCTACATCGCGATCCTGCTGTTGCTCGACTTCGGCGCGGCCGCGTTCGCTAGTTGGATCGCCATCCAGCTCTTCGACCAGGCCGCCTCCGGGTTCACCGGCACCAACCAGGACCCGACCTGGTTCCACACCATCTCCTACCTGCTGCTTCCGCTCGGCTGGGTGGTCATCCTCTGGAGCAACCGGGCGTACGACCGGCGCTATCTGGGGCTCGGCCCGGACGAGTTCAAGCGGGTGATCCGGGCCGCGGTGACGGTCGCCGCGAGCGTCTCGTTCCTCGCCTTCGCCACCAAGACCGCGCTGTCCCGGTGGACGGTAGGCACGGCCCTGCTCGGCGCCCTGCTGCTGATCCTGTGGTGCCGCTTCGTGGCCCGTTGGGCGCTGCACTACATCCGCCGGCGGGCCGGGCAGGCCGCCCACCGGATGGTGCTGGTCGGCACCCTGCCCGAGTGCCTTGAGGTCTACGCGGCGGTCACCCGCAGCCCGGCGGCCGGGCTGATGCCGGTCGCCATCCACATCACCGACGGCTACGCGGCGGCCCGGGGGATGCCCACCCCGGTGCCGGTGTACGCCGGTCGCGACGTGCTGGCCCTGGTCCGCGAGGTCGGCGGGGACACCATCGCCGTCTGCGGGTCGGCCAGCGCCGAGCCGGGCGAGCTGCGCCGGTTGGCCTGGCAGTTGGAGGGCTCCGGGGTCGACCTGGTGGTCGCGCCGCAGCTCACCGACATCGCCGGCCCCCGGGTGCACATCCGGCCGATCGAGGGCCTGCCGCTGCTGCACGTCGAGGAGCCGACCCTCTCCGGGCCGGCCCTGCTGGCCAAGAACCTGATGGACCGGGTCGCCGCCGGTCTCGGCCTGCTGCTGCTGATCCCGCTCTTCCTGGCCATCGCCGTGGCGATCCGGATCTCCGACCCGGGGCCGGTCTTCTTCCGCCAGCCCCGGGTGGGGCACGAGGGGCGCACGTTCCGGGTGTGGAAGTTCCGGACCATGTACGTCGACGCGGAGGACCGGCTGGCCAGCCTGGTCGACCGGAACGAGACCGACGGCATGCTGTTCAAGATGAAGGAGGACCCCCGGGTCTTCCCGGTCGGCCGCTTCCTCCGGGCCACCTCGCTGGACGAGCTGCCGCAGCTGATCAATGTGCTCTGGGGTGAGATGTCGCTGGTCGGGCCCCGCCCGTTGCCGGCCGACGACGGTGACTTCCTGGGTGACGTGCGCCGCCGGCTGCTGGTCCGCCCGGGCATGACCGGCCTGTGGCAGGTCTCCGGCCGCTCCGACCTGTCCTGGGACGAGTCGGTGCGCCTGGACCTCTACTACGTCGACAACTGGTCGCTCGCGTACGACCTCAGCATCCTGTGGCGCACCGTCGGGGTAGTGCTCGCCCGCAAGGGCGCGTACTAGCAGGAGGAGCCGGGATCGCCGCGTGGGTGGCAACCTTTCCGCCGTGGTCGGCGTCGTCTCGCTGGTCACCGCGTTGACCGCGGCCCTGCTGGCGGTGCTGCGGCTGCGGGCCCGTCGGGGCATCGCCACCGCCACCCAGCGGGCCACCTACGAGGTGCTGCACACCGCCGGCCTGGCCGCCGAGCCGCTGCGGGCCGGGTTGAGCGAGGCTGGCGCGGCGAAGGCCGTACGCCATCTGCGGGCGCTGGTGGGCGCGGTCGGGCTGGCGCTCACCGACGCCGACCGGCTGCTGGCCCTCGACGGGCGCGGCACGCACCACGGCGAGCAACTGTTGACGGCAGCCCAGCGGACGGTGGATTCCGGCCGCTCGACCGTGCTGGGTGAGCAGGAGCTGCGCTGCGACCGGGTGGACTGCCCGATCCGGGGGGCGGTGGTCGCGCCGTTGCAGGGGGCGGACGGCCGGGTGGTCGGCGCGCTGGTGGCGATCGCCGACAGCCCACCGCCGCCGGGGTTGGTGCAGGCCACCCTGGAGACGGCGCACTGGGCCGGCAACCAGCTCGCCCTGGCCGAGCTGGACTCGTCCCGGGAGCGGCTGGCCCGTGCGGAGATCCGGGCGTTGCGGGCGCAGATCAGCCCGCACTTCATCTACAACGCGCTGACCGCGATCGGCTCGTTCGTGCGCACCGATCCGGAGCGGGCCCGGGAGCTGATCCTGGAGTTCGCGGAGTTCACCAGGTACTCGTTCCGGGCGCACGGGGAGTTCACCACCCTGGCCGAGGAGCTGCGGTCGATCGACCGTTATCTGACCATCGAGCGGGCCCGGTTCGGGGACCGGTTGCAGGTGCGGTTGCAGATCGCCCCGGAGGTGCTGCCGGTGACGCTGCCGTTCCTCTGCCTCCAGCCGTTGGTGGAGAACGCGGTTCGCCACGGGTTGTCCCGCAAGCCGGGCACGGGCATGGTGAGCATCGAGGCCCGGGACGCGGGTGCCGAGTGCCACATCACGGTGGAGGACGACGGAGTGGGAATGGATCCGACCACGCTGACCGCCGGCATCGCCGAGCTGGCTCGCGGCGCCGGCGACCCGGGCGACGACACCGGCCAGCACGTCGGCCTCTCCAACGTCGACGAGCGGCTGCGGTCGGTCTTCGGGGACCGGTTCGGCCTGGTCGTGGAGACCGGGTTGGGCTCGGGCACCAAGGTGAGCATGCGGGTGCCGAAGTTCCATCCGGGTGTCCGGGCCGGGTCGTGAGCGAACGGACCGGGACGGGTGCGGTGAACGCGTCCGGCTTCCTCCGGGTGCTGGCCGTGGACGACGAGCCGCCCGCGCTCGACGAGTTGGCGTACCACCTGCGGGCCGACCCCCGGGTGGCCCGGCTGCACACGGCCGGGGACGCCACCGAGGCGCTGCGGCTGCTGCGCGACGGCGACGTGGACGTGGTCTTCCTGGACATCCGGATGCCCGGCCTGGACGGCATGGAGCTGGCCCGGGTGCTGCGCCGCTTCGCCCGGCCACCGGCGATCGTGTTCGTCACCGCGTACGACGACGGCGCGGTGGACGCCTTCGACCTGGGCGCCACCGACTACGTCCGCAAACCAGTTCGGGCCGAGCGGCTGGCCGAGTCGTTGCGCCGGGTGATCGGCTCGCGGGTGGTGCCGTCGCACCCGGCGGCGCTGGCCCGCGCGGAGGAGGACCCGACCATCCCGATCGAGTTGGCCGGCACCACCCGGATGCTGCCCCGCTCGGCGGTGCGGTGGGTGGAGGCGCAGGGGGACTACGCCCGGTTGCACACCGCGGAGGGGTCGCATCTGGTGCGGGTCTCGCTGGCCACGTTGGCGGAGCGGTGGGCCGATGCCGGTTTCGTCCGGGTGCACCGGTCGTACCTGGTGCAGCTGAAGTTGATCGCCGAGCTGCGGCTGGTCAACTCCGGTTACGTGGTGGTGATCGACTCCACCGAACTGCCGGTGAGCCGGCGGCATACCCGGGAGCTGAAGGACAAGCTGGTCAGGGCGGCGAAGCAGGACTGGAGCCGGTGAGTCGGGAATGAACCGGCGCCTGCCGTACGTTGTACGCTAGTCCGTACGACTGCCGGGAGGGCCGCGTGACCGAGACCCCGTTCGACGCCGAGACCGAATTCGACAGCCAACTCGACCGACTGGTGCGGCTCGGTTACCCCGCTCTGGCCGAGCTGACCGAGAGCGCCTTCCGCGACCTTGTCGCACCACTGCGCGCCAGGGCGGTCGACGGTGCCGCCGACGCACCCGCCCCCACCGCCGCCCGGGTGCCGTTCCTGCTGGTCATCACCCGCGAGCTGGTCGGGGTGCGGGAACGCCTGGCGCTGACCACGCTGGCCGGCAAGCGCAAGCCCGGCGTCCTGGACCGCAACTACGCCGAGGACGACCTGCCCCGCTTCGACCCGATCAAGGAGCTGGAGGTGCCGGTCGGCCCCGCGTACCTGCTCTTCGACGTCGACCGGGGCGAGGAGTTCCGCAACCTGGCCCCGGCCACCGCGATGGAGGGGATCACCGCCCAGGGCCGGCTGCCGCTCACCATCGACGAGGGTCTCGCCTTCGTCACGTTGCACCCCGCCGCGCTGGCCAGCAACCGGTGCTTCTCACTCGTCGGCTCGCGGTGCGGCGACAAGCGGGTGCCGGCGCTCTGGATCAGTCAGGGCGCACCCAAGCTGGGCTGGTGCTGGTATGGCAATCCGCACACCTGGCTCGGCTCCGCCTCGGCCCGGCCAGAGCGGATAGGCCTTGACCGATCCCACTGAGGACGCTAACCCCGAACGGTCAATTCCCTAGCCATCGCCGGTGACCTATCCTCCGGGTGCCGATCCCGTACGGGGCGCAGGGTCGGTGCGGGCGGAGCCTGCTCAGGCCGCCCCACCACCCTCACGTTGGGACATCGATGCAGCAATTCCCAGCCCGCCGTGCCCTGCTGGCCGGTGCCGTCGTGGCGGCCCTCGTGCTGTCCGGCGCCACCGCGGCCCAGGCCGCGGCAACGGGCGCGGTCAGCGGACGACTGACCACCAGCGCCGGCGCACCCGCCGCCGAGGTACTCGTGCAGCTCTACGAGAGCGACAGCTACGCGTACGTCGAATCCACGAACACCGACGCCGACGGCAACTACACAGTCGACGGAGTGCCGGCCGGCTCCTACGTGGTGGGCTACTTCCCCTGGCTGAAGCCCGAGCAGTACCACCACCAGCAGCCCACCGCGTTCGACGCCGACCCGGTCACCGTGACCGCCGGCGGCACCACCCGGGTCGACGAGCAACTCTTCCCGACCGGCACCATCACCGGCCGGATCGTGAACGCGACAGGTCAGCCGGTCGTGGACCTCAACGTCGACGTCCGGGAGGTCGACACGTTCGCCTGGGCCGGTGGTCGCACCGACGAGCAGGGCAACTTCACGGTCGCCGCCCGGCCGGGCCGCTACACCGTGAGCATCCAACCGGTCGAGGGCTCCTACCAGGAGCAGTACGTGCCGGGGAAGCTCGACCAGGACAGCGCCACCGTCTTCGAGGTGAAGGCGGACGAGTCGGTGCTGGCCAACGAGACGGTGCTGCCGGTGGGCAGCCTGACCGGCCGGTTCACCACCGCCGCCGGCGCCCCGCTCAGCAACGCCGACGTCAACGTCAACACCGCCAACTCGTACGGGGTGACGTGGACGCAGACCGACGAGAACGGCCAGTTCACCGCGCAACTGCTCCAGGGTTCCTACCAGGTCGGCCTGACCGCCGGCGAGCGGCAGCAGTACTACCGGGGCAAGCTGAACCCGGAGGAGGCCACCCTGGTCGAGGTGCGCGGCGGGCAGCAGAAGACCATCACGGACAGCCTGCTCGGCACGGGCACTGTCACCCTCTCCGCCGTCGACTCGGTCACCGGCGCCCCGATCGCCAACTTCTGCGCCCAGTCGGTCTGCAGCAATGGCACCGGCACGGTGACCGTCACCGACCTGCCGCAGGGCAGTCACACCATCTACCTGGACGCACCGGACAAGCTGCACTTCTCCCGCGAGGTCACCGGCGTGCGGGTGCAGGCGAACAACGACACCAAGCTGACCGTGAAGATGCGGGCTGGCGCGGTCATCAGCACCACCATCGTCGACCGGCAGAGCGGCGCCCCGGTCCCGGACGTCTGCCTGGACACCTTCCTGCCGAAGCAGGCGTCGCTCCAGGACGGCTACGGCGACTGCAGCGACCGCACCGGGCGGATCCAGGTCGGGCCGCTCGCCGCCGGCAGCTACAAGCTGTTCGCGGTGCCGCAGACCGACAGCTACGGCCGCCAGTGGGTCGGCGCCGACGGTGGTAGCGGCGACGAGCGGGCGGCGGTCGCCGTCACCGCGACCGTGGGCCAGGTCGTCACCGGGCCGCAGGTCCGGTTGGACCGGGCCGGCAGGATCACCGGCACGGTCACCAACGCGGCCGGCACGCCGGTGCCGAACGCCGGCGTGTCGGTGCTGACCGGTCACCCCGGGGTCGGCGCCGAGGACGCCACCGCCGACGAGCACGGTGTCTACACCATCAAGCGCCTCGGCCCGTACGCCTGGCCGCTGGTGTTCGGTGGTCAGGCGTACGCCAGCGAGTGGTCCGGCGACAAGCCGAGCCGGTTCACCGCGACCCCGGTGACGGTGACCGCCGGGGCGACAGTCACGCACAACGCCCAACTCGACGAGGGCGTTTCGCTGAGCGGTACCTTCCGGACGCCGGACGGCACCCCCTTCACCGGCGGGTGGGTGCTGGCCCGCAGCGTCGACACCGGCGACATCGCGGGCAGCGGCTGGATCACCGACGGGCGGTTCACCATTCGCCTCAAGGGATCCCAGCAGATCTTCTTCACCTACAACGCCTCCCTCGGCGAGGAGCAGCACGTCGACGGTCGCTACCTGGTGACCCAGCCGGACGGCACGCGCAAGCTGGCGCGTTTCGCCGTCCCGGCCAGCGGCAGCATGTCGGCGGACCTGGTCGTGCCGGTCAACTGACAGTTAGGTGGAGTGGGGTCGGTGGCGCTGCCACCGGCCCCGTTCTGCGCCCGAGCGCGACCAGCCGGGGCCGGTCAGAAGATGTCGGCCAGCGGCAGCGCGATGGGGAACGGATGATCGGTGCGGTAGACCTCACCGGCGGCCAGCACGACCAGGCTTCGCCGTGGCCGGGCCGGGCAGGATTGGTCACCGTCACACCTCCTCTCTACCGGACCACAGTGACAGCTCGGTCGGTCGTCCACAACGAGCCTCGGGAGTTCACACAGGCCAGCCTGCGTCTCCATCGAGTTATCCACAGGGGTAAGCCGATTTCCACAGGTTATCCACAACGCCACCCACCGCCGGGTACGACGCCGCCGGCTGGTCCTGCTTGACAATCCCGCGCGGCGGGCGAGACTGCCGGGGTGGCCATGCAACTCCCTGACGTGGGGTCGGGCGGTGCGGTCCCGCCGCCCCGGCGGGCCCGGATCGTGCTGGCCGAGATCACCCGGCAGGACACCCGTGCCGAGCGGACCCGCGCCGAGTTGGCCCAGCAGACCCAGATCGGTGAGGCGCTGGTGCGCGGCCTGGTCCGGGCGCAACTCGCGCTGGCGTTGCGACTCTCCCTGGTGGTGGCCATCGGCTTGGGCGGGCTGCCCTGGCTGTTCGCGATCGCACCCTCGCTCGGCCGGACCACCGTCGCCGGCGTCAACCTGCCGTGGTTACTGCTCGGGGTGGCCTCCTTCCCGTTCCTGATCGCTGTGGGCTGGGCGTACGTGCGGTTGGCCGAGCGCAACGAGCAGGACTTCATCGACCTGGTGCAACGGCCGGAGCGCTGACGTGGGCAACGGCTTCGTGGTCCCGGCCATCGTCGCGGTCACCCTGGTCACCGTCGGGATCGGCTTCTACGGGCTGCGGTTGGCCCGGACCACGTCCGACTTCCTGGTGGCGTCCCGGGCGATCAGTCCGACCTGGAACGCCGCCGCCATCGGCGGGGAGTACCTCTCGGCGGCGAGCTTCCTCGGCATCGCCGGGCTGGTCCTCAAGTACGGCGTGGACGTGCTCTGGTACCCGGTCGGGTTCGCCGCCGGTTACCTGGCTCTGCTGCTCTTCGTGGCGGCGCCGCTGCGGCGTTCCGGCGCGTTCACCCTGCCGGACTTCTGCGAGCTACGGCTGGGGTCCCGCCGACTCCGCATCCTGGCCACCGCCTTCGTGATCTTCATCGGTTGGCTCTACCTGGTGCCGCAGCTCCAGGGTGCCGGGCTGACCCTGGCCACGGTGGCCGGCTCCCCGTACCCGCTCGGAGCGCTGCTGGTGGCCGCCGTGGTCACCGCGAACGTGGCGCTGGGTGGGATGCGTGCGATCACCTTCGTGCAGGCGTTCCAGTACTGGCTCAAGCTGACCGCGCTCGCCGTACCGGTGATCTTCCTGGTGTTGCAGTGGCAGGCCGACGGCCGCCCGGCGGTGACCCCACCCGACGGTCTGACGTTCCGGACCGCGACCACCGTCGTGGTCGAGCACCGGGCGACCCTCACCCTGCCCAACGGCGATATCCGGGAGGTACGCCCCGGCGACGAACTGGCCTTCGCCGCCGGTGACCCGGTGCCGGACGTGTCCGGGGTGGCCACCGCCGCCAGCGACTGGCTGCTGCCCAGCGCGGCGGGCAACGACGACCGGGGACTGTTCGCCACGTACTCGCTGATCCTCGCCACGTTCCTGGGCACCATGGGCCTGCCACACGTGCTGGTCCGCTTCTACACCAACCCGGACGGCGCGGCGGCCCGCCGGACCACCCTGGTGGTGCTCGCCCTGGTCGGCGCCTTCTACCTGCTGCCCACCCTGTACGGGGTGCTCGGTCGGATCTACACCCCGCAGTTGCTGCTCAGCGGGCAGACCGACGCGGTGGTGGTGCTGCTGCCCGGCGCGGCCCTCGGCGACGGGACGGTCGGGCGGCTGCTCGCCGCGCTGGTCTCGGCGGGTGCCTTCGCCGCCTTCCTGTCCACCTCGTCCGGGCTGCTGACCAGCGTCGCCGGCGTCATCTCGACGGACGTGCTCGGCCGCGGTTCGGTACGCGGTTTCCGGCTGGCCACGGTGATCGCCGGAGCGGTGCCGACGCTGCTCGCGCTGCACGTCTCCGGGCTGGACGTGTCGCAGGTCGTCGGGCTGGCCTTCGCGGTCGCCGCGTCGAGTTTCTGCCCGCTGCTGGTGCTCGGCATCTGGTGGCGGGGGCTGACCGATCTGGGCGCCGCCGCCGGAGTGCTGGTCGGTGGTGGAGCCGCGATCGGCGCGGTGCTGGTCACCGTGCTCGGCCCGCCGCTGTCCGGCTGGCCGGCCACGCTCACCACCCAGCCGGCCGCCTGGACGGTGCCGCTGGCCTTCACCGTGATGGTCGCGGTGTCGGTCGCCACCCGTCGCCGTACCCCGGCCGACGTCGCGGCCACCATGCTCCGCCTGCACACGCCGGAGACCCTCCGGATGTAGCGCCCTGGCGTCCGCCTCCGGGATGACCACCGGTCCGCCCGCCGCCGGACGGCGGAACTGGTGGTCGACGGATAACGTCGGCGCATGACTGTTGAGCATCCCGCGCTCGCGCTGCGTGGCCTGGCCAAGCGGTTCGACGGCACGATCGCGGTAGCCGGTGTCGATCTGGACGTCCCGGCCGGCTCCTTCTACGGCCTGCTCGGCCCGAACGGCGCCGGCAAGACCACCACCCTGTCGATGGCGGTCGGGCTGCTGCGGCCGGACGCCGGGGCGGCCTGGGTGCTCGGGCACGACGTCTGGCAGGACCCGATCACCGCGAAGCGGCTGCTCGGCGTGATGCCGGACGGGGTCCGTCTGTTCGACCGGCTGACCGGGGCGGAGCTGCTGGCGTACAACGGGCTGTTGCGGGGGATGGACCCGGCGGTGGTCGACCAGCGAGCCGCGGAGCTGCTCGACGTGCTGGCGCTCGGCGACGCCGGTCGGACCCTGGTGGTGGACTACTCGGCGGGCATGAAGAAGAAGATCGGTCTGGCCTGCGCGCTGCTGCACGGCCCCCGGGTGCTGGTGCTGGACGAGCCGTTCGAGGCGGTCGACCCGGTCTCCGCCGCGCTGATCCGGGACATCCTCACCAGGTACGCGGCCGGCGGCGGCACTGTGGTCTTCTCCAGCCACGTCATGGAGGTGGTGGAGCGGCTCTGCTCGCACGTGGCGATCCTGGCCGGTGGCACCATCAAGCGGGTCGGGACGATCGACGAGGTTCGCGGCGACCGCTCGTTGGAGCAGGTCTTCGTCGAGGTGGTGGGTGGCCGCACCGCGACCGGCGAGGAGTTGTCGTGGCTCTCCCAGTGAGCACGGGCGCCAACCCGGCAGCGCCGGTGCGCCCGGTCTCCGCCCGGCACTTCGTGCGGCTCAAGCTGCGGGTGATGGGCAACAACTTCCGGGGTCAGGGCTGGCGGATCGCCCTGTTCATCGGCGGCGCGCTGCTCGGGCTCTGGTTCGCCGCCAGCGGTTTCTTCCTTTTCGCCGCGCCCGGTCTGGCCGACGACGGCCGGTACGCGGTGCTGGTCGCGGCGGCGGGCGGCGGCCTGCTGGTGCTCGGTTGGCTGCTCCTGCCGCTGGTCTTCTTCGGCGTGGACGAGACGCTGGACCCGGCCCGGTTCGCGCTGCTGCCGCTGCCCCGCCGCACGCTGGTGACCGGCCTGTTCGTCGCGGCCCTGGTCAGTGTGCCGGTGCTGGCGGTGCTCATCGCTACCCTCGGGCTGGTGCTGACCGCCTGGTCGCTGGGCGGTTGGTCGGCCGGGTTGGTCGCGGTCGTGGGTGTGCTCGCCGGGCTGCTGCTCTGCGTGGCCGCGAGCCGGGCGGTGACCAGCGCCTTCGCCACCATGCTGCGGTCCCGCCGGGTGCGCGACCTGGCGGCCGTGCTGCTGGCGGTGACCGCCGCCCTGATCGGTCCGTTGCAGGTCTTCGGTCTCGCCGCGCTGCGGCAGGCGGACTGGAACCGCCTGGCCGGCGCGGCGACCGTGATCGGTTGGACGCCGTTCGGCGCGCCGTGGACCGCCGGCATCGACGTGGCCCAGGGCCGGGTGTGGGCGGCACCGGTCAAGTTGCTGATCACGGTGATGGCGCTCGGCGCCCTGCTGGCCTGGTGGTCCCGGTCGCTGGAGTCGGCCATGGTGGGCGCGACGAGCGGCGGCAAGGCCCCGGCACGGCGGGGGGCCACCGGCGGCGCGGTCGCCCAGCTGTTTCCCCGGGTGGCCGGCTGGGCGGGCCGGGACCGGTTCGGTGCCCTGGTCGCCCGGGAGGCCCGTTACTGGTGGCGGGACGCTCGCCGGCGGGCCAACCTGATCACGATCGCGGTGGTCGGCATCTTCGTGCCGGTGTTCATAAACGTCACGGGTGGGGACTTCGCGGCCATGGAGAGCGGGGGGTTGACGGCGGCGGCCGGCGACAGCTCGCCGGTCGTGGTCACCATCTCCATGGTTCTCGTGGGTGTGCTCGCCGCGGCCACCCTGGCCAACCAGTTCGGCTTCGACGGCAGTGCGTACGCCGCGAACGTGGTGGCCGGGGTGCCCGGTCGGGTGGAGCTGCGGGCGCGGATGACGGCCTTCTCGCTCTACGTGCTGCCGATGCTGGCATTCGTGGCGGTGGTGCTGTCGGTGCTGCTCGGTCGACCGGGTTGGATCGGGCTCACCTTCGGCGGCCTGGTCGCCACCTACGGTGCCGGGCTGGCGGTGAACAGCCTGGTCTCCGTGCTCGGTGCCTACTCGCTGCCGGAGACGAGCAACCCGTTCGCGATGAACAGCGGTGCGGGCCTGACGAAGGGGCTACTCACCCTGCTCACCATGATCGCCTCGGCGGTCGCCGCGGTGCCGATGGTGGTCGCCGCGGCGCTGCTCGGTGACGCCTGGCTCTGGTTGGCGTTGCCGGTCGGCGCGGCGTACGGGTTGGGAGCGGCGTTGCTGGGTGCCTACCTGGCCGGGGACGTGTTGGACCGACGCCAGCCGGAGTTGCTGGCCACCGTCACGCCGCGGCGCTGAGCCGTACGGGCGCCCCCGGGGGCGAAACGCCGGTGGGGCGGCCCCGCCTCCCGTTATGGTGCGAGCGTGCACACCCGCTACCGCAGCGTCGTCGTCGACGGGCTCTCCGTCTTCTACCGGGAGGCGGGCCCGCCGGACGCGCCCGTGTTGCTGCTCCTGCACGGGTTCCCGTCCTCGTCGCGAATGTTCGAGCCGCTCTTCGGCCGGCTCGCCGACCAGCTCCGGTTGATCGCGCCGGACTACCCCGGTTTCGGGCACAGCGACGCCCCCGATCCGGGTGGTTTCCCGTACACCTTCGACCGGATCGCCGCCACGATGGCGGGCTTCGCCGCGGCGGTCGGCGCCGAGCACTACCTGCTCTACGGGCAGGACTACGGCGGGCCGGTGGGGTTCCGGATGGCCCTCGCCGATCCGGGTCGACTGCGCGGCCTGATCGTGCAGAACGCGGTCGCCCACGACTCGGGGTTGGGACCGTTCTGGGCCACCCGCCGGGCCTTCTGGCAGGACCGGGCCGGGCACGAGGCGGCGATCCGGGAGAACATCCTGTCGCTGGCGGCGACCCGGACCCGGCACGTCGGTGACGATCCCGACCCGGAGCGGTACGACCCCGACCTGTGGGTCGACGAGCACGCCTTTCTCAACCGCCCCGGGGTGGTCGAGCGGCAGCTGGACCTGATGTACGACTACCGGACCAACGTCGCGTCCTACCCCGTCTGGCAGGACTGGCTCCGGCGGACCCGGCCCCCGCTGCTGGTCCTCTGGGGTCGACACGACACCTCGTTCGAGAACACCGAGCCGGAGGCGTACCGCTCCGACGTGCCGGAGGCGGAGGTGCACCTGCTGGACGGCGGGCACTTCGTGCTCGACACCCGGCCGGACGAGGTGGCGACCCTGATCCGGACCTTCGCCGCTCGGGTTCGCGCGGGCGGCGGGTCGGGTCACAATGTTTCACGTGAATCATGAGCCGGGTGCCGAGATCCACCACACCGATCCCTTCGCGGTGCCGACCGGGCAACGGTCGCCGGTACGCCGGCTGCGGGGTCGCCTCGCCGAGCCGGTGACCCTCTGGACGGCACCCGGTCCGGCCGGGCTGACCGTCTCCTCCACCCTGGTGGCCGAGGGGGAACCGGACCGGCTGCTCGGGCTGATCGACCCGGAGTCCGACCTCTGGGCGGCCGTCGAGGAGTCGGGTCGGTTCGCTGTCGCCCCGCTCGGCCCGCCACACCGGCAACTCGCCGACCGGTTCGCCGGCCTCTTTCCCGCTCCGGGTGGGCTCTTCGCCACCGGTGGATGGACCGAGACGCCGTACGGGCCGGTCCCGACGGACGCCGGCGGCTGGGCCGGTTGCCGACTGGACACCGCCCGGGAGTACGGCTGGGCCCTGCTGGTGGAGGCGACCATCGAGGCGGTCGAGCTGGCCGAGGAGGGCGCTCCACTGCTGCACTACCGCGGTCGTTACCACGAGCTGCCGGCCTGAACGGACGCCTCGCCCAGACCGACCGATCACCGCAGTGATCTGAGTCACTTGGCGCAGCCAGCCAACCGCTCGGCGCACTCGCCGACCGGCGTCGATCTCAGCCTTCCCTGCCGGGGAGTGCGCTCTTTACGGTGCGCGAAACTCCTCTGACGCCTGTGAAGGTGGTGATCCACAGATGTCCACGGACACACCCGCTCCGGCCGCTCCCCAGTCGGACAAGTACCTGACCGTACAACGGTCGGACGAATTCGCTGGGCTGCGGCGTACGCTGCGCGGCTTCGTCTTCCCGATGACCGTCGCGTTCTTCCTGTGGTATGCGCTCTACGTCATTCTCTCCGCGTATGCCAGGGACTTCATGGGCACGAAGCTGTTCGGCAGCAACATCAACGTCGCGCTGGTCTTCGGCCTGCTCCAGTTCGTCTCCACGTTCCTGATCGCCTGGCTGTACTCCCGGTACGCGGACCGGAAGATCGACCCCGTCGCCGACCGGATCCGCGCCGAGATCGGGGAGGTGACCCATGAAGACGGTCCACGCGGTTGAGACGTTCCTCGCGGCCGAGGCGGGCGATCACACCGCCCGCAACCTGACCATCACGCTCTTCCTGGTCTTCGTGGCGGTCACCCTGGCCATCACCATCTGGGCCAGCCGGCAGACCAAGACGGCCACCGACTTCTACGCGGGCGGCCGGTCCTTCTCCGGCTTCCAGAACGGCATGGCGATCGGCGGCGACTACATGTCGGCCGCCTCGTTCCTCGGCATCGCCGGCATCATCGCGCTCTACGGCTACGACGGCTTCCTCTACTCGATCGGCTTCCTGGTCGCCTGGCTGGTGGCCCTGCTGCTGGTCGCGGAGCTGCTGCGCAACTCGGGCCGGTACACGATGGCGGACGTGCTGGCCTTCCGGATGCGGCAGCGTCCGGTGCGTACGGCGGCGGCGGTCTCCACCATCACGGTGTCGATCTTCTATCTGCTCGCCCAGATGGTGGGTGCCGGCGCGCTGGTCGCGCTGCTGCTCGGCATCCGGCCGGGGACGACCTTCCTCGGCATGGACGCCTCCACCGCGAAGGTGGCCACCATCATCATGGTCGGCGCGCTGATGATCATTTACGTCACGGTGGGCGGCATGAAGGGCACCACCTACGTGCAGATCGTCAAGGCGTTCCTGCTCATGGGCGGTGCGCTGCTGATGACGATCCTGGTGTTGGCGAAGTTCAACTTCAACCTGTCGGCGCTGCTCGGCCAGGCGGCCGAGGCCTCCGGCAAGGGCAGCGCGTTCCTCGAACCCGGGCTGCGGTACGGCGTCGAGGTGGCCGGCAACTCGACCCAGACCTTCTACAACAAGGTGGATCTGCTCTCCCTGGGTATCGCCCTGGTGCTCGGCACCGCCGGTCTGCCGCACATCCTGATCCGCTTCTACACGGTGCCGACCGCGAAGGCGGCCCGCAAGAGCGTGCTCTGGGCGATCGGCATCATCGGCACCTTCTACCTGCTCACCCTGGCCCTCGGCTTCGGTGCGGCGGCGCTGGTCGGCAGCCAGGCGATCACCGCACAGGACAAGGCCGGCAACACCGCCGCGCCGCAGTTGGCCGAAGCGCTCGGCATCGACTTCTTCGGCGGTGACCTGGGTGGCGCGGCGCTGCTGGCGATCATCGCGGCGGTCGCCTTCGCCACCATCCTGGCGGTGGTCGCCGGGTTGACGCTCGCCTCGTCGTCCAGCCTGGCGCACGACTTCTACGCGAACGTCCTCAAGCGGGGCGACACGTCGGAGCGGCAGGAGGTGCGGGTCGCCCGGATCTCCGCCCTGGTGATCGGTGCGGTGTCGATCGCCTTGTCGATCTACGCGCAGAACCTCAACGTGGCGTTCCTGGTGGCGCTGGCCTTCGCGGTCGCCGCCTCGGGCAACCTGCCGGCGATCCTCTACAGCCTCTTCTGGCGGCGGTTCAACACCTCCGGAGCGGTGTGGGCGATCTACGGCGGTCTGCTCTCGGCCGTGCTGCTGGTGTTCTTCTCGCCGGTCGTCTCGGGTGCGGCGACCTCGATGTTCCCGGATCACGACTGGCAGTGGTTCCCGCTGTCCAACCCGGGCATCCTCTCCATCCCGTTCGGTTTCCTGTGCGGCTGGATCGGCACCGTCATCTCGAAGGAGCACGACGAGGACAAGTACGCGGAGCTGGAGGTTCGCGCCCTCACCGGCGCCGGCGCCCACTGACCGCGACACAGGGACCCCTGTTGGCGCCACGCGTCAACAGGGGCCCCTTCCTTGCAAATCTGGCTCGGTAGGCTGACCGGTATGAAGGTTGCTGAGCGCTTTGGTTCCGGTCACCGCGTCCTCGTCACCGGCGGCGCCGGCTTCGTGCCGTCGCACCTGGTGGACGTCCTGATCGGCCGCGGTTGCACGGTGGTGGTCCTGGACAACTTCGTGACCGGCGCCAAGGAGAACGTGGCCCACCTGCTGGACCGGCCGACCTTCACCCTCGTCGAGGCGGACATCTCCGACGGCCTGCCGACCCACCACCCGGCGTTGGCCGAGCGGTTCGACGCGATCCTGCACATGGCCTCCCCGGCCAGCCCCACCGACTTCGCCCAGTTGCCAGTGGAGATCCTCCGGGTCGGCTCGGTGGGCACCCTGCACCTGCTGGAGCGCGCGGTCGCCGACGGCGCCCGGTTCCTGATGGCCTCCACCTCCGAGGCGTACGGGGATCCGAAGGAGCACCCGCAGCGGGAGACCTACTGGGGCAACGTCAACCCGATCGGGGTCCGCAGCGTCTACGACGAGGCGAAGCGCTTCTCCGAGGCCGCGACGATGGCGTACCACCGCTACCGCGGGCTCGACGCGGCGATCGTCCGGATCTTCAACACGTACGGCCCACGGATGCGCCCGGACGACGGCCGCGCCATCCCCACCTTCATCTCACAGGCGCTGCGCGGCGAGCCGATCACCGTGCACGGCACCGGCAACCAGACCCGGTCCATCTGCTT
Source organism: Micromonospora tarensis (assembly GCF_016803395.1). Lineage (GTDB taxonomy): Bacteria > Actinomycetota > Actinomycetes > Mycobacteriales > Micromonosporaceae > Micromonospora > Micromonospora tarensis. Next base: position 36,978 of record NZ_JAEVHL010000036.1, read on the forward strand.
CGTCGAGGACCTGGTGCGGGGCATCCTGCTGCTGCTCGACTCGACCGAGACGGGGCCGGTCAACTGCGGCACCGAGCACGAGCTGTCGATGCGGCAACTCGCCGAGTTGATCGTGTCGCTCTCCGGCAGCAGCTCCGAGGTTAGCTATGTCACCCGCAGCTCGGACGACCCCGAGATGCGCCGGCCGGATCTCACGCTCGCCCGTGAACTGCTCGGTTACCAGCCGACGGTGACGCCCGAAGACGGCCTTCGACGCACGATTGACTACTTCCGGGCCCGGCTAGGGTAACCAGATGTCGCGCGCCGCCTGCCGCTGAGTGTCGCCTGAAGGCGGCGCTGGCTCTCGCTACGTACCCTGAGTTACATGTCCGCGACGTCGTCTGCCGACCTTCCGCATCCATACCTGCGCCGCAGCGCCGGGCGTGCCTCGTGCCCGGCCCCGACCGGGGCGCCTCCGGTCGGGCTCGACCGACCGAGGCGCGCTTCTACCCGTCGTACGACGAGGAGCAGCCCGGCCCGGCGGGCCGGGAGGGCCG
>NZ_JAEVHL010000037.1 GCF_016803395.1 Micromonospora tarensis
CTGGTCGGCGGCCGCAGCGGCTCGTCGGCGGCTCGAACAGGCTGGTCTACGGCCCGCGTGGGCAGGGCCGCGCGCAGCCGCAGGGACAGCACCGGCGCGTCGGCGTTGTCACGGGCCACGACCTGTGCGTCGGCGTCGGTCCCACGCCCCAGCCCGAGCAGGGCGCGGAGCATGGCGACGGCCCCCTCCGCACCGAGGTACAGCGGTCCCGCCGGACGGTCGACCGACGCACCGCAGGTGATCGTCTGGTCCGCACCCGGGGCCGGGTCCACGCCGCTGGACAGGTCGTCCAGGCGGGCCAGGACCGGAAGGCCGGCGGCCTCGGCCACGGCGCGGCGGGTGAGGGCGAACATGAACGCCCCCTCGGCCAGCTCGACCTCGGTCTGACCGGTGAGCGCCTCGACCATCCGGCGCATCACGACGGTGCTGTTGCCGTTGACGCCGCCGACCAGGGCGATGTCCACATCGCCGGCGCGCAGGTAGCGCGCGGCGACCTCGCAGGCGCCCAGTGTGGAACCGAAACCCAGGTCCAGGGTCATGTTCGGCCCGTTCAAGCCGAAGTAGTTGGACACCCGCGCCGAGATGACGTTCGGCATGATGCCGGGGAAGGAGTCCTCGTTCGAGGCGGGGACCGTCTCCCGGACGACAGCGCGTAGCGCGCCGCGCAGCGCGTCGTCGAACCCGACCTCGTCGGGGAGCGCGTCCAGTGCCTCCAGGGCGTTGTCCAGGTGGCACCGCTTGCCGTACAGGACGGCGTGCCGGGTCGGACCCATGTGCCCGAGGAACACACCGGTGTTGCCACGGTAGCTGTCCCAGGCGTCGCCGAGCAGGCCACGCAGGTCCTCCGCGCAGCGCAGCACCATCAACTGGCAGCGGTCCAGGGTCCGCAGCACCTTCGGCGGCATCCGCAGGACGAGACCGCTGGTGTCGTAGGTCGGGCCGAAGCTGCGCTCGGGTGCCGAGCCGGTACCGGCGAGCCAGTCCCGCACCTGGCCCGCGTCGAAACTGCCCGGCACGTGTGCCGACCACGCCGTCACCACGATCTCGTCGGCACCGGGTCGCTCGTGTGCCACCGGCCGGTCCTGCACCACGACGTGTGCGTTGGTGCCGCCGAATCCGAAGCCGGAGACCGACGCCGTCCGCGGTTGCTCCCCCGCCGGCCAGGGCACCTCCGCGGTGGGGATGCGCAGCGTCGAGTCCTTGAGGCCGTACTCCGGTGGGCTGGCGGTGAACCGGTGCTGGGGCAGGATGGCCTCGCGCCGGAGACTCTCCAACACCTGGATGAGGGAGACCACCCCGGCCGCCCAGCCGGTGTGCCCGATCAGCGCCTTGTTCGAGGTGATGTACAGCGGCTTCGACGCGCTGAGCACATCGCGGATGCTGGTGATCTCGCACAGGTCGCCGGCGGGCGTGCCGGTCGCGTGCGCCACCACCCAGTCCGGCCGGGTCGTGGCGGGCACCTTCGCCAGGGCACGCTCGATGGCGAGCCGTTGGCCGGCCACGTTCGGTGCGTAGATGGCCTTGCCCCGGCCGTCCGACGAGGTGCCGACCGCGCTGATGTAGCCCAGGACGGTGTCGCCGTCGCGGCGGGCGAGGTCGGCGCGCTTGAGGGCGACCGCGGCGGCGCCGTCGGAGAAGAGCACCCCGTCGCAGTCCTGGTCCAACGGACGGACCCGGCCGTTACGGGAGAGCCCGTGCAACTTCGCGAAGAGTACGGCGTTGCGCGGACCCACCGCGAAGCTGCCGCCACAGACCGCGACGTCGTGCTTGCCTTCGAGGATGCCCTTGATGCCGATGTCGACGGCGTACAGCGCGGACGAGCAGGCGGTGTCGACCATCATCAGCTCGGTGCGGTCGGGCAGCAGCCCCTTGATGGCGCCGTTGCCGACCTGGAACGGCATCAGGTTGCCGAGTGGTGCGTGCTGCAAGGGGTAGTGCCCGGCGAAGATGTCGCGGGCCCGCTTGATCAGGTCGTCGCGGCGGGCTCCGGTCCAACCGGCCCGGCCGGCCGCCTCGACGAGGTCGTCGAGCAGTCCCTCGGCGACCAGGGCCTCCTCCAGGTGCTGGTTGCCGTCCGGGGTGTACCCGACGACACACGACAGCCGGTCACCGTCGGGCAGGCGCACCCCGGCCACGGCGTCGTGCACGGCGTGCCGCAGCCACTGGGTGGTGTACTCCGTGCGCCGGGGATCGGGGCCCAACTCCGCCGCCAGCCAGGGCTGTGGCCGGTAGCCGTCGGCGTAACCGCAACGGGTCTGGTAGGTCTTGTCCTCGTCGGTCCCGACCGGGGAGTAGAACGACTCGACGCGAAAGCGGTCCGGGCGGACCTCGCTGAGCAGCTCCGGCCCGTCGGTGAGAATCTGCCAGAACTCGCCGGGGTCGTTGGCCCCCGGCACCACGAGACCGGCACCGACCACTGCGATCATCGAGCGTTCCGGATCGTCCGAGGGTTCCGCCCGCTCCCGCACCGTGACCCCGACCGGGGCGGTCGTCTCGTCCGCCGGGCCGCCGACGGGCGGTCCGGGCAGTGCGGCCACCCCGTTCACCGGCACGGCGGTGGGTACCGGGTCGCCCGCCGGTACGGCGGTGGGCGCCGGGTCGCGCGCCGGCTGCCCGGTCCGCCAGAGGCTCGCCGGGGTCAGTAGCCGGCCGCCCAGCGACAGCCCACCGTCGGCCAGGATCGTCTGCCCGGTCACCCACCGTGCCGCGTCGGACAGCAGGAACATGACCACCTCGGCGAGATCCTCGGGACCGCCGAGCCCGCCGAGCGGCGTGCTGTCGGAGACCTGCTTCTCCATCTCGTCCGGGTGGGGGAACAGTCGTGCCACGTCACCGGCGATGAGCCCGCCCGAGGCGGTGTTGACCCGGATGCCGTCCGCCGCGAACTCCACAGCGAGATACCGGGTGAGCGCCTCCACCGCCGCCTTGGCCGTGCCGACGGTCAGGTAGTTCCCGACGGTCATGCCCGCGCCGACGGACGAGAGGTTGACGATGGCGCCACCGCGCTGGCGCATCAGGCGGTGGGCACGCTGCGCGCACCACAGCGAACCCTTGAGGTTGCTGTCGATGGCCCGGTCGACGTGCTCCTCGGTCGTCTCCAGCGCGGTCATGAACGCGCCGCTGGCGGCGTTGTTCACCAGCAGATCCAGGCCCTGGTGGCGCTCCGCGATCTCGTCGAACATCCGGTCGACCTGCGGGCGTTGCGCCACCGAGCCGCGGAGGACCTCGACGGACAGGCCGCGAGCGACGAGTTCGTCCCGCAGGAGCTTGGCGACGTCGTACGAGTGGAAGCAGTTGACGATGACGTGGGCACCCTGCTCGGCGAGGCGGGTGGTGATCACCCGGCCGATTCCCCGGGCCCCGCCGGTGACGAGTGCGGTCTTGCCGTCGAAGCGGTACATGCGGTCTCCCTCAGACGGTCGTCGGGGTGCGGGAACCGGTGATCAGGTCGACGACCCGGCCGAAGGTCGGGTAGTTCGCGACGCTGAAGCCGTCCGGGTTGACGGGCAGGCCGAAGTGCCGTGCCGCGCGGGCCAGCAGGTCCGTCTGCTTCACCGAGTCGACCCCCAGGTCGGCTTCGAGCGAGACGTCCTCGGTGAAGACCTCCGCCGGGTACTCCAACGCGTCGCCGTACAGGCGGGCCAACTGCTCACGCACCGCACCGCGGTCCAGACCACCCACCGGAACCTGGGCCGGTTCGGCCGGGGCGGGGTGGGTCGCGCCGGCGGAGCCGCCCGGCGGTGCGACGGTGCTCCCGGCGGAGGCCCGGAAGGCAGCGAGTCCGGCGCGCAGCGAGCTGGCGACGACGTCGTGTCCGCCGGCAACCCAGTACCTGTCGAACTCCTCCGCCGACGTCTCCCCGATCAGGTGCCGCAGTTGCGTGACGAGCGCCGGTCCGACCCCACCGGTGAGCAGCGCCACCCTCTCGGCGCTCACACCACGGCGGCAACTGTCGTCCGTCGCGACCGCGGTCCAGTCACTCCGCTCGTGCAGGACCCGGGCGGTGATGTCAGTGAGAACCTGCCGCCCGCCGCATTCGACAAAGACATCGTGGCCATTCGCGTAGGCGGCCCGGACGCTGTCGTGAAAGGCGAACGGCTGGACGAGGTGGCCGGCCAGCAAGGTAGGTAGGTCGTCCGTCGCGGCGTAGTGACGGCCGAGTATCGGCGAGTACACCGGGATGGACGGAGCCATCCACGTTATGTCCTTCAGTGCGGCGGCGAAGGGCGCGACCGCCGGTTGCAGCGCGGCATTGTGGAATGGGTATGGCGTCGGCAGGCGAGTCGACACGACCCCGGCCGCGGCGAGGACGGCGCAGGCGGCCGTCATGGCATCCACCGGTCCGGCGATGACCACTTGCTGATCTTCGTTCTGGCCGGCGATGGTGACCCGGCTGTCGCCGAGCAAATCCAACAGAGCGGTGGCCCGGGTCCGGTCGACTGGCACGGACGCCATGAAGCCGGTGTCTGGAGAAAGCGCGTTGAGTGCCTGGATCCGCCGGGCCACGATCCGTGCGCCGTCCCGCACCGAACAAGCGCCGGCGGTGGTGAGTGCGGCGATTTCACCGAAGCTGTGTCCGATGTGTAACAACCCGATTGCGCCGGCCTCACGCAACGCCGCCTCGGTCAGCACGGAACCGGCGTAGATGGCGAACTGCAGCAGGTCAGGCGCGTCGCGGAGCAGCTCGGCCGCATCGCTGTCGTGGTCGGTACGGAGTCGGCCAAGGTCGACCCCCAGCTCGTCTCCCGCCACGTCGGCAATCTCGTCAAACAGGTCGCCGGTGGCTGGATACCGTTGGGTAACACGCGCCAGTAGACCCTTGGAATAACCGCCCTGACCTGGAAAGAGGTAGACAGCACTTGCCGTCGAAATCATTTTGATAAACCCCCGTTGATCTCAGTGACTCGGAAGTTGCAAAGCCAGTTTTACTCGGCGGATCGGCGGGTCGCAGCCCGCCAAACGTCCAATTCGAGTGGAGCTGAATTATTAAAGGATTTGATATAGCCGGTCGGTTGTCCGGATTTCGCAATATAAATACCCTGACGCTTGCACCGTCCGTGACAGTGGTGCCACAACGGGTATAACTGTGATCCGCGTCACACCGTATTGACCGATACGACTTCGGCTATTCTGATCGAGCTTGGCCGGGCCGATCTCGCGGCGAACAAGGTCATGTCCGTATTCGCATTTTCGATTCAGGTCTTTCCGTTGGCGCCCAACGGGGGCGGTGTGCGCAGGAAGGAAATTCATGTATGACGTGATAGTCGTGGGTGCGCGCTGCGCGGGGTCACCCACCGCCATGCTGCTGGCCCGCGAGGGTTTCAAGGTTCTGCTACTCGACCGGGCCGCCTTTCCCAGTGACAGCCCGGTGTCGACGCACCTCGTCCACCCGCCCGGGATCCGGCGGCTACGCGACTGGGGCCTGCTCGACGAGTTGCACGCGTCCGGGTGCCCGCCGATCCGCGAGTACGGCCTCAAGACCGGCTCGGTGGACCTGATGGCGCCGCTGCCACCGGACGAGGACGTCGACCTGGCGTACGCGCCGCGCCGCGTCGTCCTTGACCAGATTCTCGTCAACGCGGCCGTACAGGCCGGGGCGGAGCTACGCGAGAACGTGTCCGTGCAGGAGTTGGTCACCGACCAGCACGGAACGGTGATCGGCGTCCGGGGACAGGCGCGCGACGGCGGACCGTTCACCGAGCACGCCCGGCTCGTGATCGGCGCCGACGGCACCCGCTCCAAGGTGGCGCGGCTGGTCGACGCCCCCATCTACAACACCCGGCCCGCGCTGCTCAGCAGCTGGTGGACGTACTGGGACGGGCTGCCCGTCGACAACGTGCCGACGTGGCGGGACAACCACCGGTACGCCTTCGCCTGGCCGACCAACGACGGGCTGACCCTGGTCGGTGTGGCGTGGCGCACCGACGTGTTCAAGAGGCTGGCCGGTGATCCGTCGGCGTCGTACTTCTCCGCTCTCGGCGAGGTGGCACCGGAGTTCGTCGAGCGGGTGCGCGCCTCGACCCAGGCCGAGCGCTGGCTGACCGGTTCGGTGCCGAACTTCTTCCGCCGCTCGTCCGGCCCGGGGTGGGCACTGGTCGGGGACGCCAGCTACAGCCGCGACCCGTGCACCGCGTCCGGCATCACCGAGGCGTTCCGTGGCGCGGAGTACCTCGCCGAAGCGGTACGCGATGGGCTGTCCGGGCGACGGCAGCTCGCCGAGGCGCTGGTGGCGTACGAACGTCGGCGCAACACCACGAGCCTGCCCTACTACGAGTACACCTGTGACTTTGCCGCCCTGCGGCCCTACCCGGCCGACGTGGTGGCCATCATCGAGGCCGCGACCCGCAGCCCGAAACACGCCAGCGACCTGGTCGGGCTCTTCGGGCAGACCGCGTCGCCGGTCGACTTCTTCGGCTCGGCGAACATGCGTGAACTGCTCGCCGACAGCGCTCGGGGGCCGGCCGAGCCGTGGCGGCTGAGCGTGCTGCGGTGGATGCTCGCCCGCCGGCTGGACCCGCTCACGAACCGTCTCATCGCCAACCGGTTGGGTGAACTCGGACCGTTTCTGAAGACGGTGTGGGGCAGCGGCCGGCTCCCGGAGGCCAGCCTCACTCCGCCCGGGTGACGCCGGGCCGGCGCACCCGGGGGTCCGGCCGTGGGAACTGTCGGCGCACGAAGGCGTCGAACGCCGGCCGCGGCAACAGGTGACGCATCCCCAGCACGCTGCGGGCGAGCATGCCGACCGGGTAGTGGGAGCGCGGCCGTCGGCGCCGCAGGACGCGCTCCACGACCCGGGCGACGTCGTCGGCCGAGACGGTGAACCGCGCGGCGAGACCGCGCCCGTCGCCGCTGTAGATGGCCGCGTAGTACGCGCCGGCGCGACGTCCGAAGTCACCGTACGGACCGTCATCCCCCGCCGGGAAACCGGCGACGTACCGTTCTCCCCAGGGAGTACGGACCGGCCCGGGTTGCACCACGACCACTCGGATGCGGAATTGCGCGACCTCGAGACGCAGGGCGTCGCTCTGCGCCTCGACCGCGTGTTTGCTGGCCGCGTAGAAACCGCCACCCGGGGTGGCGAAGCCGCCAAAGATGGACGACATGTTGACCACGGTGCCGGCGCGCGCCGCCCGCATGCCGGGCAGTACGAGCTGGGTCATGCGGACCATGCCGAAGAAATTGGTCTCAAACTGCTGCCGAACCCGGTCGATATCAGTTTCCTCGATCGTGCCCGGCAGACCGAAACCAGCATTGTTCACCAGCAGGCCGACCGAACCGTGGTCACCGACCACGCGATCCACGGCGGCCCGGGCGGAGTTGTCGTCGGTGACGTCCAATTCCACAGTGCGCATTCCGGCCGCCGCGAGATCGGCGACCCGGTCGAGTCGGCGGGCGGTCGCGTACACCGGAATGCCGGCCCGGTGCAGCCGCAGCGCGACGGCCCGCCCGATGCCCGACGAACCGCCGGTGACGAGCGCGGCGGGCGGGGTCGCCCGCCGCGGTGCCCCCGTCACGACGTGACGGACTCTTGGGCGGCGCTGTCATCCGTGATCGGCGCCGCGTGGGCTTCGGCGTTACCCGCCACCGCCACGGCGTCGAGCGCCCGCTGCAGGGTCACCGTGTCCTCCAGGGTGCGGATCTTGGTGATCTTGCCCCAGCGCATGTGCAGAATCTGGTTCACCGTGTTCTCGTAGCGGGTGCCGTCCGGCAGCGGCCCGGAGACGTGCGCCACGGTGGCGATCCGGGTGAACCACGGGCCGCCGGCCACGATGACCTCGTCGACCTCGAAGCGGGCGTCCGGGATCAACCGGAACACCCGCTCCCACCACAGCCGCATCGCCGCAGCCGTGCGCCGCTCGCCGGACAGGGCGTGCGAACCGTAGAAGCGGTAGCTGAACTCGGGAGCGAGCGACGCGAGCATCGGCTCGTAATTGCCCTTGTTAATCTCGGCGAAAACCGCACGCACCTTGGCAGCGACAATGCGATGGTACATAACAGCCTCCGTGACTGGTCCCCCGACGTCGCCAGCGAAGCCGCTGCGGACATCCATGTCGACGCGATTATTCATGAGCTGTCGATGCGTCGCAACGCCCTCGACAACGAATTCCGTATCGAATTCTTCGTTATCGCGTCAGACGGTCGTGCGCGACCACTGCTGGTTGGTGCCGTTGTTGCACGGATACTGCTGGAGAACCGCGCCGTCGGCGGTGGAGAGAGCCGGCACGTCCACACACTTGCCGCTGTGGCGTGCGCGCAGTGCGAAGTAGCTGCCGTTGGCGACCAGCTGGAACTGCTGGTTGGTGCCGGTGCCACAGGTGTACTGGATCAGCTCGGCGCCGTCGGCGGTCGAGGCGTTCGCCACGTCGAGGCACTTCCCGCTGTGCCGGCTGACGACGCGCCAGTAGCCGCTGCCGGCGTCCTGGAACTGCCACTGCTGCCAGGCGTTGCCGCCGTAGGTGTACTGGCCGACCCGCGCACCGTTGTCGGTGTTCGGTTGCTGGACGTCCATCGACTTACCGCTGTGCCGCACGGTGATCCGGTAGAACGTCCCCGTCCCGGGCGGAGGCGTCGTGGGGCCGCCCTCCACGGTGTCACCCCACCCGTACCGGATCCGGTCGGCGCCAGAGGTGTTGCGGAGGGTCAGGTCGAGGCTGGTGCCGCTGCCACTGAGCGAGAACATCGAGTACCAGTCGTAGCCGATGGTGCCGGGCTTGCCGCCGAGGGCGGGCCAGTAGGTGCCGCCCATCTGGTTGTCCCGCATGACCTGGGCCATGGCGCGGATGTAGCGCACGAAGTTGTCGGTGCTGCTCGCGTCGGCGTAGTTGCGGCCGTCGTTCATGGGCGCGCCGAACTCGGTCGCGACCGTCCGGGAGGCGCAGTTGCCGAGGCGGGTCTGGATGTGGCTGCGGAAGGCGTCGTAGGTCATCGCGCCGTAGAAGAAGGCGTAGTAGTGGAAGGAGAGCAGCGTCGAGTTGAAGCGGCTGTCGTTGCAGATGTCCCGCAGGTCCTGGCTGAAGCCGGTACCACCGATCAGCACCCGGCCGGGCACCGCCGAGTAGTGGTAGCTGAGCCAGTCGGCCGCCACGTTGCGCCACTCCGCCGAGCTGTAACCGTGCGGCTCGTTCATCGGCTCGAAGTAGACGTTGGCGTTCCCGCCGTACGTGTTGGTCACCGTCGACCACATCGCGTTCCACGCGGCGAGGTTGGTGATCCGGCCACCGGAGGCGGCGCCGTCCTCCCAGTAGGCCAGAATGACCTTGAAGCCCCGCGCGGTGGCCGCGTCGATGGCCCCTCGATAGGCCTCCCACCAGGCCGTCCCCACCGTGTGGGTGTTGATGGGCAGTCGGATGGTGTTGACTCCCAGGGTGGCGGCCATGTCGTCGTAGAGCGCGTTGGCCTTGGCCCGTACCGTCGCGTTGCTGTCGGACGAGCTGAGACCCTGCACGACCAGCGGGCCGGTGCTGAAGTTGTCGCCCAACACCGCCCAGTTCATGCCCCGGAACTGATTGGTGGCGGCAGCGGCCGGGGACGAGGTGACGACGACGGCGCCGCCAACCATCGCGATCATGCCGGCCACCAGGGCGATCAGCATCCGGCGCAGCGACCGGACGCGCGCTGATGCTGCCGGTACGTGCCCATCGAACGACGTGCTTCGGGTCATGAGATGTCCAATCGATCTGGGACCGGAGTCGGAAACTCGCTTACCGGGTCAGCTGGTGACCCGGAAGGTGGCGTCGGCGCGGCTCTGCGCGTCGGTGACCGGGTCGAGCCGGAGCAGGTAGCTGTAGTGCCGGACGTAGCGGTCCGGGTGGCTGTAGGACTGGAACGACGTCCACGAGGAGTCGGCGAGGCCGGCGACCTGCCGGAAGGTGGCGTCGGCGGCGAAGGTGGTGGTGCCGTCGTTGGCCTCCAGCCGGAAGTCGTACCCGTAGTGGCGCAGGTAGTGGCCCGGGTAGTTGACCGACTGGATGGAGACCGTGCCGGAGCCGACCAGGCCGGGCACGAGCCGCCACTGACCATCCTGCGCGGGGCTGACGTTCGGGTCGATGCGGGCGTCGTAGTCGGCGTGCCGCACGTACCGGTCCGGGAAGTTGTACGACTGGATCCGGTTGATCGCGCTGTTCGGCCAGCGAGCGAGCACCCTGCTCTGTTCGGCCGCGGTCAGGTTGAGGATCGAACCATGCCGTTTCTTGGTGCCACCGAGGCTGTACGAGCCGGCGGCCGGCAGCCGGTAGGCGCCCGGGCTCGACGGGTTGGTGGTCAGCACGGGCAGGTAGCCGCGACCACTGGCGTACTGGTCGAGGTAGAGGACCCACTCGTTGCGGGCGTTGAACGGCATCCACATCGGGCCTTCGACCTGGGCCCCGGTCAGCCCGATGCCGGAGAGGTTCCCGAGCGTGGTCCAGCTGCCGAGGATGGAGTTGCTGCCCTCGATGGTGATCTGACCGTCCCGGGACGCCCGCCCATATCGGTAGGCGCCGACGCCGGACGGCACCTCGACGATCTGGGTGTCGATGATCTCCTGGCTGCCGGGCCGGCTGATGTAGACCTGCGGCGTGGTGACGCTGCGGAAGTTCGTCGTACGCGCGGCGTAGATGCGGTGCTTGGTCGCCCCGTTGAGCGGGACGTTCGTCGCCCAGTAGAGGACGTAGTCACCGGTGGCCGGGTTCCAGATCGCCTCCGGTGCCCAGGCGTTACGCCCGTCCGGAATCGCCCCGGCGACGTTCAGCAGCCACGGCGCCGACCAGTTGACCAGGTCGGTGGACTCCCACACGACAAGGCTGCGGCTACCGTTGTTGATCGCGCTCGACCAGTCCTGGCCGCAGCCGATGCAGAGGTCCGTGGCGATGACCCAGTACCGGTCGCCGGCGGGTGAGCGGACCAGGGCAGGGTCGCGGACGCCCCGGGTGCCGACTGTGGAACGCAGCACGAGCCCGCCGTTGTTGAGGTCCGTCCAGCGCAGGCCGTCGCTGCTGTGGGCGAGGTAGATCTGCTGGTCGGTCGACGACTCACCGGTGAAGTGCGCCATCAGGTACCCGACGGTCGGGTCGAGCGCGGCGGCCTCCTTCGGGGTGGCCGCCGACCAGGTGGTGAAGAGCAGCAGCGCGGCGACGGTGACCGCGCCGATCCGGGAGAGGACTGTCGGCATCGGTCTTTCTCCTTCGGGCAGGGGCGTACGAGTCAGCTACAGGGTCGGTACGACGGGCCGGATGGTGCCGTCGGCGTTGAACTCCATCCGGTCGATGGCGGTCTCCCGGTTGGTGCCGTTACCGGCGGGCACGGCGAACCGGTGGTAGGCGATGTACCAGGTGTCGCTGTTGGGCGCCCGGACCACGGAGTGGTGGCCGGTGCCCCTGATGCCGACCTCGAGCCGCTTCTGCAACACCACGCCGCGAGCGGTCCACGGACCGAGGGGCGATGAGCCGGTGGCGTACCCGACGCGGTAGTCCTCGCTGCGCGTGTCGCCCTCTGACCACATGAAGTAGTACAGGCCGTTGCGCTTGAACACGAACGGTGCCTCGTTGTAGCCGGCCGGCGTGACGACCCGCGCCTGCGTCGGGTCGAAGGAGGTCATGTCGGCGTTGAGCCGCACCGCCCGGGCCACGCCCTGCCCCCAGTACAGATAGGACTGGCCGTCGTCGTCGGTGAAGACCATCGGGTCGATCGTCTGGCCGCCGGCGAACTGGTCGGCGCGGACGAGCGGCCGGCCCAGCGCGTCCCGGAACGGCCCGGTGGGGCTGTCGGCCACCGCGACGCCCAGTTGCTTCGCGGTGCTGCCGCTGGCCGCGCCGCCGCTGAAGTACAGGTAGTACCGGCCGTTGGCGCTGGCCACCGCCGGCGCCCAGGCCGAGTTGTCCGCCCAGGAGACGTCCGGGCCGTGGTCGAGGATCACCCCGTGGTCGGTCCAGTTGACCAGGTCGGTGGAGGAGAACGCCTTGTAGTAGGTGCCGGCCCAGCCCGCGTATCCGTCGGTGGTCGGGTACAGGTAGTAGCGGCCGTTGAAGACCGCGATGTGCGGGTCGGCGAAGAGACCCGGGAGCACCGGCCCCTTGGTGTTCCTGGGTGCCCAGGGCGCGGCGAGACGGAAGGAGCTGTCCGCCCGGAACGTGGCCGTGTCCTGGTAGGCGTCGAGCCAGAGGGCGAAGTCGCGGTGCCGGATCCGCCGGTCCGGATAGTTGTACGAGGTGAGCGCCACCGATCCGGAGACCGAGCCGTCCACCGCACAGAAGGTGGCGTCGGCCCGGAACGTCGCGTCGCCGGTGTTGGGGTCGACCCGGAGCCGGTAGTCGCGGTGCCGCAGGAACAGACCGGTCTTGGTCTGGAACGAGTAGCAGTTCGGCGACGCCAGACCGTTGACCACTGTGAAGGTGGCGTCCAGCTTGACCTGGTTGGCGCTGCTGGAGGTCACCGGGTCGATCCGGGCGAGATGGTCGGCGTGCCGCACGTACCGTCCGGCCTGGTTGACCGCCTCCAGCGAACGGGCGCCGGTCGGCAGCGTGGCGGCGTGCGCCGGCTCCTCGGCGACCACCACGAAGGCGGCGGCGGCCACGGCGGAGAGCACGAGCAGTGAACGCAGACGCATCGTCATGCTCCCGACAGTCGGTGGAAGCGGCTGGGGTCCGGTGGCCGGTGGTGCGGTGCCGAACGGCGGGATGGGCGGCCAGATGGCGCGGCCAGGTCACCCTCGGCAAGCAAGATCATTTATGTTAGCGTTAACAAGATCGATTAGAGTTCGCCCAGGTTCGCGGTGCGCCATCGGGAGTCGGGCGACCCTTCGGGCCGGCCCGACAACGATGTGTTCTGTTCGTTACGGCTAGGTTGCGGACAAGTGTTAGCGATGCCATCTGACGTGTCAAGGATGCCGCCTCTGGTCAGGCCGGCAGCACCAAGGAATCTGCTTCCGTCGATCCGCCGCAGCTGGCTCGGTCCGGGCCCGCGGGCGGTTGGCCGGGCGCTCGCGTCAACGGATGCCTACCGTCTGGTGATCCGGTTCGATGACGGCGACGACGCGTTCGTCGTCGCGCGGGTACGTCTGGTCGGTGTATGTGGCGACGATCCGATCGATGATCGACCAGGCGAGGTCACCGTCGATCCAGTTGACGACGCGGCCGCGTACGGCGATCGGGGTGAACGGGTTGTCGGCCGGGGCGATGGACAACGCCAGCCGCGGGTCGCGGCGCAGGTTGCGGGCTTTACGGGTGCCGGGCCCGGTGAAGATGACGATGTGCTCGTCGTGGGTGCCGACGTAGACGGGAGTGGCGTGCGGCGAGCCGTCCGGTAGGACGGTGGCGAGGTGGGCGATCGGTCCCTCGTCGAGCACACGGCGGATGTCGGGATGCAGCATGATGGTTTCTCCCGGTGTGACGGTCAGCGGTCGTGGTGGGTGCGCCAGGCGAGGTAGTCAGTGACGGCGGTGGCGAGGTCGAAGGTCGGGGTGAAGCCGGTGTCGGTGGTGAGCCGGGAGATGTCGAGGTAGGGATTGGGCCCCGGTCCGTCCCGGCGTCCGTCGAGCAGGTCGAGCTGCGCGTGCGGAACGACGGCGCGAACGGCGTCGACGAGCTGTCGGTTGGTGAAGGGTTGTCCGCCCGAGATGTTGTAGACGTCGTGGGCGAGGGTGTCGGCGGTGCTGAGCAGGGCAATGGCGCGTCCGGCGTCCGGGGCGTAACAGAAGTCCCCGCCGTCGTCGGCGTGCACGGGCGCGGGACGTTCCCCGCGCAGCACGGCGCTCAGGTAGGGCGGGACCGGGTTGAAGGGTGTCTCCGGGTCCATGAGCGGTCCCCAGGTGCTGCCGATGCGCAGCACTACCGCGTGGACCCCGGTGCCCTGCAGTGCGTTCGTGGTGAGCGGTTCGACCGCCTTCTTGAAGGCGATGATCGGGTGCGGCGCCGCGCGTGGGTAGCGGCAGGTCTTCGTGCCAGGGGACTTCGCTGCGACCCAGGTACGAGCCGAGGCTGCCGGCGACGGCGAAGCGGCGGACCCGCCAGGCGCGGGCGGCGTCGAGCATGGTGAGCAGCCCGGTCGTGTCGGCGCGGAAGTACGCCACCGGGTCCGCACCGGGAACGCTGCCGGCCAGGTGGACGATCTCGGTGATCCGGTACCGGTCGCCGAGTGCGAACACCGTGGCGGGGTCGGCGACGTCGACGTGTTCGACGATGACGTCGTCGGGCAGGAACGCCGGTCGCACGGCTCGCCGGTGCGCGGTGGCGACGACGGCATGGCCGAGGTCCGCCAGGGCGCGGGCGGTATGCGCGCCGATCATGCCGAGGCCTCCGGTCACCAGGATCACCGGAGCACCTCGTAGTGCAGGTGGGTCACGCCCGGCGCGGCGACGGCTTCGACGAGACGAAGCTCGACGGGCGCGGGCAGGGTCTGGAAGTACGGCCGACCGGCGCCCAGCAGCACCGGCCGCTGGTGCAGGATCAGTTCGTCGACCAGGCCCGCGGCCAGCGCGGCGGTGGTCACCCCGCCACCCATCAGGGCCACGTCCTTCTCGCCGGCCAGGCGGCGGGCCACCTCGACGGCCTCGTCGATGCCGCTGGTCACCAGAGTCTGACGGGGATGCTCGGCGGGCAGCGGTCGGTGGCTGAGCACCACGAGCGGCGCGTCGGGGTGCGGGGTGCCGCCGCTGTCCCAGCCGGAGTCGTCATAGGTGTTGCGGCCGACGAGGCTGGCTCCCACCCGCGCCGCGGCCCGGTCGAAGACGCGGGCACTGGGAGCGCTGAGCCGGAACCCGTCGAAGACCGCGCTCGGGGTGTCGCCGTCGAAGTACCAGTCGAACAGCGTCCCACCGTCACCGAGGCCGCGTCGAGGGCCCGGGTCGCGGCCGGTGAGGTAGCCGTCGACCGAGACCGTCAGCGCGGCGAGGACTCTACTCATGGATTGCCTTTCGTTGGTTGCCGGCCGTGTCCGAGGGCCTGCGGGAAGTCGAACACGTGCTGTGGGTCGTAGGACCGCTTGACGGCGGCCAGGCGGGCGTGGTTGGCGCCCCAGTAGGCATCCGCCGGACGATCGAGTAAGGGGTCGGGAAAGTTGGGGTAGACGCGGTGCGACGAGTGCCGGTGGGCGAGCGTCCACGACGCGTCGACCCAGGAGTCGCTGCGGTGGCCCACGTGCTCGAGCAGGTAGCGCTCGCGTCGATGGACGAATGCGGTGGCCGCCGGAGCGACGCGGTTGTATGCGCCGCCCATCGGGGTGAACGTGAGCCGCCTACGGTGCCGTGCGCCTCGTCCGCCCAGCAGAGTGATCAGCGCGGTGACGGCATCGGCCGGCATCGCCCGCGTGAAGTACTCCGATCGCAGGCGGCCGTCACCGACATCCTGGCGTGGGTCGGCCAACGCCTGCTTGGCGACGGTGAAGGGCACCGGGTCGGCCACGAACACCCGGGCGCCGGCAGCCACGCCACGGGCCAGGTCGTGCAGCCACTCGTCCGCGCGGTCCGCGTCCAGGGCGACTCCCGACACGATCGCGCGGACGGGTCGGCCGGGTTCGCTGGTGAGTTCGAGGCTCGTCGAGATGCAGTCCGGTGCGTCCGGTGCCGACGCCTGCCACAACGCGACGACCCGCGCCGGGTCGGCCTCGGGGCAGGTGAGGACGATCCGGGCGGTCATCGGTTCGGTGATCGTGGCGAGGCGCAGCGAGGTGACCACACCGAACTGCCCACCGCCGGCCCCGTGCAACGCCCAGAACAGGTCAGGGTCGCGGTGTTCGTCGCAGTCGACCACACTGCCGTCGGCGAGGACGACAGTCGCCGCGATGAGCCGGTCGCACGTCAGGCCGTGCCGCCGACCGAGCAACCCGATGCCGCCCCCGAGGACGAGTCCAGCGATACCGACCGTCGCGCCGCAGCCCGCCGGCAGCGTCTGCCCGCGGGCGTGCAACGCGCCGTAGAGCTGTCCGAGGCGCACCCCGGCGCCGACCGTCACCCTTCCGTCGTCCGAGAGGTCAACATTGCCTAGACCCGAGACGTCGATCAGGACGCCGTCGGTGGACGACCGGCCGGCGAAGCAGTGCCCCCCGCCGCGCACCGCGAGCGCCACGCCGGTGTCGCGCGCGTACCCGACGGCCGCGACGACGTCACGCACCGACCGGCACCGCAGCACGACGAGGGGCCGCCGGGTCGCACCGGCAGCGCCGACCGGGCGACGTGCGGAGTCGTACCCGGCGTGGTCACGGGTGAGCACCTCGCCGTCGAAGTTCCTGCGCAGGCGCAGCAGATGCCGGTCGATCACGCAGGCACGCTAGCGAGCGACGCGCTCACCGGTCTTGAACGAATCGCGCACCGTCACCCGGGACACCGACGAGCGCCGGCCCGCGAGAAACGGCGCGTACGAGGCGGTGTGGTCGTGACCGCACGAGCACCTGTCGACCTCGCCGCCGAGCAGCTCGCCCGGCGTCAACCCGGTGAGCCGGCGCACCTCCCGACTCAGGTGGGCCTGATCGGCGAAGCCGACGTCGACCGCGAGCCCTGCCATGCCGTCGGCCCCGCGCCGTCCGGTCGCGGTCGCGCCCGCCTGCGCCAGCGCGAGAAAGCCCTGGAACCGCAGCGTTCGCTGCAACGACTTCGGCCCCGTTCCCACCGCGGAGCGCAGCGACGGCGGAGTTGACTGACCGACAGTCCGAGGTGGTCGGCGGCCGCGCCGATGTCCCGCGGCGCCCAGGGCATCAGCAACCGCACCGCCTCGCGGACCAGCGGGTCCGGCTCGGCGGTCCGCGCGCGGTGCAGGAGGAAGTCCTGGAGGCGCAGCAGCGCCGCCCGGGCAGTCGTCGCGGCGGCGATCGCCTCGCCGAGCCGGTCCACCCACCGGTGACCGAGCTCGTCGAGCGGGACCCGCCGGTCAAGCAGGTCCCCGGCGCCATCGGGTGTCAAGATGTGCACCCCCGGGTGGAACCGGACACCCAGCAGGGTCGTCGCCGGGGGGATCACCTCGACCCACGGTCCGGTCAACGGGCCGAGCAACCGCGGCCGTCCACCGAGCGGCCAGTGCAGCTCGGCACCACCGGTCGGCAGGTGCCGCTGCACATAGGGCACCGCCCCGGTGGTTTGCACCCAGACGGTCCTGAGGTGGTTGGCCAGCCCCGGCACCGGGGCGAGCTCGACGTAGGACGGTGTCGCGATCATGCCCGCAGCCCGTATCGAGCGGTGTACCAGAAGAACCAGGACAACAGCCCGGCGAGCATGACGACGTACTGCACGTTGGTGACCGTCGCGACCTCGTCGAGGTCGATCACCGAGGCGATCGCGACGCGGACCACCGCGTCCAGCATCAGCACGACGCCGACCACCACGCTCACCAGGCGCAAGCGGTGCCGGAAGACGGCGTCGTCGACCCAGCGCTGCTGCCAGGCGGCGGCTCCGACATCACCGACCTTGGCCGTGGCGATGGCCGTGCCGAGGTGGAGCATGAACGGCCGCTTCATGACCAGCGACAGCAGCACCCAGGCGCCGAGCAGGCCGGTGAGCCAGCCGTCCTTCACGTACAGCAGCCGCGCGTTCCCGGTGACCACGCTCAGCGCGCCCCCCACCACGAACAGGCTGACGACGACGAGGCCGGCGACATCGACCCGCCGGCTGCGCACGGCGACCACCGCGGCGTGCGCGGCGGGAACCGCGCCTGCGGCGAGGGTGGCGGCCAGCACGTCGGCGCCCACGGCGCGCAGCGCGTAGTAGCCGACCAGGGGCAGCACCGCGTCCACGACAACCCGTCCGACCAGAGCGCGGCGGGCACTCCGTCCCGCCCGCACCGCGACGCCGGGTGCCGCGTGCTCCGGAGCACCGCGAACCGGCCTCACCGGAGCGCCGTCCCAGGATCCCCCGACGCCGGGCGCACGGCGATCGCGCGATCGAAGATCGCGCACAACTCCTCCGCGTAGGCAGCCAGGTCCATCCCGTCGTCGCGGGCGAACCGGTCGACAGCGGCGTCGACGGCGGCGCGGACCGTCACCGCCATCACCACCGGGTCGAACCGCCGCAGCTCCCCGGCCTCCTGGCCGGCGACGAAGAGCTGCGCCAGCAGCACCACCGGCACATCCTCGCCGAGATCCGCACCCGTGCTCTCCCGGGGCAGGTTACGGGCGATCTCCACGGCGGCACGCGCGTACGCCGGCCGTTCGGCGAGGAAGCGGAGATTCGAGCGCAGGTACGCGGCGAGCTTGCCCCGCGCCGAAGACTCGGCCTCGATCGCCGGGACCATGAACTGCTGCGCCCGCGCACCGATGTGCCGCAACGCCGCGGCGACCAACTCCTGCTTGGTGTCGTAGTGGTACGTGATGAGCCGGGTGCTGCTCAGGCCCGCCGTCTCGACGATCCGCGCGAACGTCGCCCCCGGATAACCGCGTTCGGCCAGCAGCTCGACGACCGCCTCCAGGATCCGCGTCTTCCGATCAACCCCCGGTGTTATCTGCATGGATAAATAGCAGCAGGTGACCGAGGTCCGCGTCAAGCGGTGGCGGCGGCGGACGGCGCCTTCGTTCCGTCAGGCGGCGGCCAGCCGGACCAGGAACTGGCAGCCGTCGGTGGTGTTGCGCACCTCGACCCGACCTCCGTGCGCCTGCACCAGACCGTGCACGATGGCCAGGCCGAGCCCGCCGGACGCCGCACCGTCACCGGGTCCGGGCGTGCGGGCCGGTTCACCACGGAACGCGATGTCGAACAGCCGGGGAAGGTCGGCCGCCGGAATGCCGCCACAGGTGTCGGCGACCGACAGCCAGGCGTGGTCCTCCTCCCGACCGGCCTCGATGCGTACCGTGCCGTCCTCCGGGGTGTAGCGGACCGCGTTGAGCAACAGATTGGCCACCACCCGGGCCAGCTCCGGTTCGCTGGCGGCGACCGTCGGCCAACCCGACTCACTGGCGACCAGCCTGATCCGGCGAGCGTCGGCCAACGGGGTCGTGGTGGCCAGCGCGTCCGAGACCACCTCGCCGAGCGGCACCGCCGTCAACGACAACCGCAGCGCTCCCGCGTTGATCCGGGACAGCTCGAACAGATCGTCGACGAGTCGGGTCATCCGGTCGGTCTCCAACCGGATCCGTCGGTGGTACTCGTCGACCGTGTCCGGATCGCGAACCACCCGGTCCTCCAACGCCTCGGCCATGGCCCGCAGCCCGGCGAGCGGGGTCCGCAGGTCGTGCGAGACCCAGGCGACCAGGTCACGCCGGCCCTTCTCCAGCTGCCGTTCCCGCTCGCGGGCCTGGTCGCGCCAGACCGCGGCGCGGGCAGCCGGCGGCCGAAGTGCCCGCCGACGGCGAGGCTGACCACCGCGGCCGCCGCGACGGTGATCAGGACCACCTCGAGGTCGTGCGCGGAGAGGAACATCGCCTCCGCGACCGCCATCACCCCGACGGCGACGGCGACCACGGTGGTGGTGAGCAGCACGTTGAGGTGCACGGTGATCGAGCTGCGGCGCAGCGCGCGGAGCAGCACCGCGCCGGCGAGGCCGATGCCGAGGGCCGCGCCGAGGGCGATCGCGAAGATCAGCAGGAGGTCACGCATGGGCCGGCTCGTAGCGGTAGCCGACGCCCCAGACCGTCACGATCCGCCGCGGATCGGCCGGGTCGGTTTCGATCTTCTCCCGTAGCCGGCGTACGTGCACGGTCACCGTCGAGTGGTCCCCGAAGTTCCATCCCCAGACCTGCTCAAGCAGCTCGGCCCGGCCGAACACCCGCGACGGATGTCGCATGAGGTGGACCAGCAGATCGAATTCGCGCAGGGTCAGCGCCAGCTCGCTGCCGGCGAGGTGGGCGGTTCGGGAGGTGGTGTGCACCACCAGACCGCCGTCGGTGAGCGCCTCCGGCCGCTCGGGTGGCGGCCCACCGGTGGCGCGCCGGAGCACCGAACGGACCCGCAACACCAACTCCCGGGGGGAGAACGGCTTGGTCAGGTAGTCGTCCGCGCCGAGCTGCAACCCGAGGATCCGGTCGGACTCGTCACCCCGCGCGGTCAGCATGACGATCGGTACGCCATCCGGCCGGGCCCGCAGCGCCCGGCACACCTCCAGGCCGCTGATCCGGGGCAGCATCAGGTCGAGCACGACCAGGTCTGGCGCCTCCCGCCGCACCGCCGCCAGCGCCGTCGCACCATCCCCGGCCAGGCTCACCTGGAAGCCGTCATTCTCCAGGTAACGACGGATGACGTCACTGACGGTCTGGTCGTCGTCGACCACCAGCACCCGCTGTGTCACGAACCTCCCCCGTTCCGGCCCGTCATCCCCCGGACAGCCATCGGCCCAGCGTAGCCACGGACCGAGGGATGCCCGGACCAGCAAACCTTGCGAGGTTCTTACGGCTGCGTGCGCAGGCCCACCCCGGCCTACCCGAGGCCATACGGTGACCGGAATGCGGATACTTGTCACTGGTGCGGCCGGATTCATCGGCTCACACGTCGCCGACCTGCTCACCGAAGCCGGGCACCAGGTGGTGGCCGTGGACGCGCTGCTACCCGAGGCGCACGGCGCGACCGCACCGCCCTGGACCGAGCGGCACCACCTCGTGGTCGGCGACGTCCGCGACGAGGATCTGCTGACCCGCCTACTGTCCGGGGTCGACGCGGTCTGCCACCAGGCGGCCATGGTCGGCCACGGCGTCGATCCGGCCGACGCCCCCCGGTACGCGGCGCACAACGACCTCGGCACGGCCACCCTCCTCGCGGCGATGCACGCCACCGGGGTACGCCGCCTCGTGCTGGCCAGTTCGATGGTGGTCTACGGCGAGGGCCGCTACCGCTGCCCGGCACACGGGGTTGTTTGGCCTGCCGGCCGGCGGGCCGTCGACCTGGCCGAGGGCCGGTACGAGCCGACCTGCCCTCGCTGCGACCAGCCGCTCTCCCCCGGTCTGGTGCCGGAGGACGCGCCACTGGAGCCGCGCAGCACGTACGCCGCCACCAAGCTGGCCCAGGAACACCTCGCCGGCGCCTGGGCCCGGCAGACCGACGGGTCGGTCTGGGCCCTGCGGTACCACAACGTCTATGGTCCGCGAATGCCCCGCGACACCCCGTACTCGGGGGTCGCTTCGATCTTCCGGTCCGCGCTGGCCGCCGGGCGACCGCCCCGGGTGCTGGAGGACGGCCGGCAACGACGCGACTTCGTGCACGTGACCGACGTCGCCGCGGCCAACCTGCTGGCCCTGACGACACCGGCGCCGGATCCGCTGACCCCGGTGAACGTCTGCTCGGGGGAGCCGCACACCGTCGGCGAGCTGGCTCACGAGCTGGCCTCGGCGATGGGCGGACCATCGCCGGTCGTGGTCGGCGGCGGGCGGGCCGCGGACGTGCGACACGTGGTGGCCGATCCGGCCCGCGCCGCCCGGCTGCTCGGCTTCACCGCCCGCGTCGGCTTCGCCGCTGGCATCGCCGACTTCACCACCGCGCCGATGCGGGATCCGGCTTCGGTCAGGACACCGTCCACAGTAGGTGGTTGACGGCGAGGGCGGTGCCGGCCTGGGCCGCCAACCACCACCGTCGCTGAGCGCCGGGCAGGTGTGCGGTGGCGACCAGCAGCCAGCCGGCGAACGGCAGCCAGATCCGCTCCACCTCGGCCTTGCTGAGCCCGGACAGATCCGCCGCGAGCACGGCCACGGCCGCCGCGACGGGCAGCCACACCACGGGTCCGGCGCCGCTGACCCGCTGTCGGAGGGCCGCCGCGACCGGCCGGTGCGCCGGCCGGATCGACCCGGCGGCCACCGTCCGCCGCAGCGCCGTCCGACCACCGGACCGACCGAGAGCAGCAGAGCGGCGAGATTCGCCCAGATCCAGTAACCGTACGGGCGTTCCGCCGCCCAACCCTGGTAGTAGCGACGCGCCACCAGGTGGTAGCCGTCCAGCCAGCAGAAGCCGGCGAGGGTGAACCCGGCGACAACTGTCGCGACCGCCGTCGCCGCGACCAGCAACACGCCGAGGCGGTCCCGCGCCCGGAGCAGCAGCACGGTCACCGCGAGCAGCCCGACCAGGACGAAGCCGTACGAGAGGTAGAGCGCGAAGCCGAGCAGCAACCCACCGAGCACGGCCCCGGCCCGGCCACCCACCGTCAACAGCGCCAACCCGGCAGCGACCACCGCCGCGAAGATCCCGTCGGCGGACACGCCCACCCAGACCGCCCCGGGAAGGAGAACCAGGAACGGCCACACCGCCCGGGCCGCTTCCTCGACGCCGAGCGCCCGCAGCGTCACCGGAACCGACACCGAGACGGTGGCGCCGAGCAGCACACAGGCCAGCCCGGCGGCGGTCCCGCCGCCCACTCCGATCCGCTCCAGCGCGACGAAGAACAGCAACGCTCCCGGCGGGTGACCGGCGGTGTGGGTGGACCACGAATCGGGCTGGAAATCGAGGATCCGGCCGGCGAAGCCGGACAGCAGGGACCCGACATCGGTCACCCCGGGCACCTCGTGCAGGTACTCGGCCTGCACTGTGAGCCGCTCGGTCAACCCGGCGGACCAGCCGTCCACCAGGGCCAGCGACAGCGTCCAGAGCACCGAGGCGAGGTAGCCGACGGCCAGTAGCCGCGGCCACCGGATGTCGGCTGCCCAGCGCGTGCCCCGCCAGACGAACAGCGCCGCGACGAGCAGCGCGGCGGGGGTACCGGGACCCAGATGGGGCTGCCACGAGGCGTAGAGCGGAGCGGCGTCCGCGTGCAGCCGTACGCCCCGATGGTTGAGCAGCGCGCCGACGCCGACAGCGGCGGCGAGCACTGCCACCTCGACACCGAGGACGATCAGGTCGGCGGACCGGGGTCGTCCCGGCCGGGTCATCATGGTCATGGTGACGGCCGACGATACGACCTTCGACCAGGGGCCGGAGATCCGAACGACGAGACGTCAGGGACTCGTAAGATGCGTTGCCACGTAAGCGATTCGTAAGGCGGCACAGCGGTCCGGACCGCCCGGGACGGTCCTAGCGTCGCCGGTATGCGCACAACGATCGCCGTGGTGCTGCCGTGCCTGGACGAGGCGGCCGCACTGCCTGCCGTACTGACCGGACTGCCGCCCGGCTACCGCGCCGTCGTGGTCGACAACGGCTCCACTGACGGTTCGCCGGTCATCGCGGCCGAGCACGGGGCCCGGGTCGTCCACGAGCCGAGACGCGGGTACGGCGCGGCCGTGCACGCCGGCCTGCTGGCGGCGGACGCGGACCTGGTCTGCGTACTCGACGCGGACGGCTCGTTCGATCCGGCCGAGTTGCCCAGGCTCGTCGCGGCGGTACGAGACGGCCGAGCGGATCTCGCCGTCGGTCGGCGCCGGCCGGTCTCGGCGGGCGTGTGGCCGTGGCACGCCCGTACCGGAACCGCGCTGCTCGCCGCGCTGCTCCGACGTCGTGGGGTGCCGGTGCACGACCTCAGCCCGATCCGGGTGGCCCGCCGGGCGGCGCTACTGGGACTCGGCGTCAACGACCGCGCGTTCGGCTACCCGTTGGAGCTGCTCCTGCGCGCGGCCGGGGCGGGCTGGCGGATCGTCGAGATGGACGTCGGGTACGCTCCCCGCGCTGTCGGCACCAAATCGAAGGTGTCCGGGTCGGTCCGGGGCACGTTGCGGGCGACCCGGGACTTCGCCGGAGTGCTGCGCGCCGGAGTCGGCGGCGCCCGGTGAACGTCCTGCTGCTGGTCGCGAAGGCGCCGGTGCCCGGGCGGGCCAAGACGCGACTCTGCCCGCCCGCTGACCACACCCAGGCGGCCCGGGTCGCGGCGGCGGCGCTGTTGGACACTCTCGCGGCGGTACGCGCCACCCCGTCGACCATCCCCGTGCTGGCCCACACCGGTCGGTTCACCGAAGCCGAGTACGGCGCGGAGCTGACCGCCGCGCTGGCCGGTTGGCACCTGCTTCCGCAGCGCGGCGACACGTTCGCCGACCGCCTCGCGAACGCGCACGCCGACACCGGCGCGGCCTTCCCCGGCCGACCGGTGCTGCAGATCGGCATGGACACGCCGCAGCTCCGACCGGCAGTGCTCCGCACCGCGCTGGATGGGCTCGCCGCACACGAGGCGGTGCTGGGACCGGCGCTCGACGGCGGCTGGTGGGCACTCGGGCTACGCGATCCGGGGTACGGCAGCGCGTTACGCGACGTACCCATGTCGAGCGACGACACCTGTCGCCGCACAGTGGCCGCTCTTCGCCGGCGCGGCATCCTACCGGCGCTGCTGCCCGTGCAGCGGGATGTCGACGACTGGTCCTCAGCCCTGGCGGTCGCGGCCGACCTGCCCGGCACCCGCTTCGCGGATGCCGTCGGCTCGGTGGAAGGCCAGCTGGCGAAGGGACAGCTCAGATGAGTTCGACGACCACACTCGATGGTTTCGACGTGGTGCTGGGCAGCTTCGGCGGGTGGCCCGCCGAGAACGGCGCGTCCGGACCGGTGCCCCGGAGCGCACCCGGGCACTGGCTGGTGCACGACGACGGGCGACGTGACCCGTTGCCGGTGCGGCGTTGGCACGGCCCACCCGAGCCGGCAATGGAGTCGGTCGCCGCGCGCTGCATCGGGCCCACCATCGATCTCGGCTGCGGCCCCGGCCGACTGACCAGGGCGCTAGCCCAGCGAGGCCTCGTCGCACTGGGGGTGGACATCTCCGCCGAGGCGGTGCGGCTGACCCAGTGTCGAGGGGTGATCGCGCTCCGACGCGACATCTTCACCGCACTCCCCGGCGAGGGGCGGTGGGCACACGCCCTGCTCGTCGACGGCAACATCGGCATCGGCGGCGAGCCGGTCCGGCTACTGCGCCGGTGCGGCGAGCTGGTCGCGCCGAACGGGACGCTGGTGGTCGAGGTGGACCCGCCGGGCGCCGGGCTGTGGCAGGGGCAGGCGTACGTGCTGTCCGGAGCACCCGGCGAAGCCGAACGGCGGGGACCAACGTTTCGCTGGGCGCGGGTCGGGGCGGAGACGGTGGGCCGGGTCGCCGCCGCCGCCGACCTGCGGGTCGCTGACCGGTTCCGGTTCGGCAGGCGCTGGTTCGCTGAGTTGGTGCGCTCATGATCCGCCGGCCGGGTTTCCCCGTCCCCGAGGACTTCACCGCGCCGTCGCACGCACCGCTGGTCGCCGCCCGGCTCGGCCGCTGGCTCGGGGTGGCGTTCGGGCTGTGTTTCGTCACCGGGCTGCTCAGCCACTACCTCCAGCACCCGCCGGGCTGGTTCACCTGGCCGACCCGGCCGGTCAACCTCTACCGCCTCACCCAGGGCACCCACGTGCTCTCCGGGGTCGCCGCGATCCCGTTGCTGCTGGCCAAGTTGTGGAGTGTCTACCCTCGGCTGTTCGTCCGTCCGCCAGTGCGCCAACCGATCCGGCTCTGCGCGCACGCCCTCGAACGGACCTCCGTCCTGATCCTGGTCTGCGCCGCGTTCTTCGAACTGGTCACGGGCCTGTTCAACGTCGCCCAGTCGTACCCGTGGGGGTTCTTCTTCCCGGCGGCGCACTACGCGGTCGCCTGGCTGGCGGTGGGCGGGTTGTTGCTGCAC
Organism: Micromonospora tarensis; assembly: GCF_016803395.1. Lineage (GTDB taxonomy): Bacteria > Actinomycetota > Actinomycetes > Mycobacteriales > Micromonosporaceae > Micromonospora > Micromonospora tarensis. The sequence goes on from NZ_JAEVHL010000037.1 coordinate 25,426, forward strand.
GTCGCGGTGAAGCTGCCGATCGCCCGGGTGGCGCTGAGCCCTCCGTCGCGGCGGGAGAAGACGGTCGAGGCGGCAGCCACCGCACGTGATGATCGGGACGCGTCCGGTCGCCGCGCGTTCCTGCGTACCTCGGCGGGCGTCGCCGGGATCGCCGTGCTGGGCACCGCCGGGGTCACCGTGCCGTGGTTGCGCCGGGTGTCCCCGCTGGCGTGGCGCTCCGCCTCCGGACCGCAGGGCATACCGATCAACCGTACGGCGGCGGCGGCCCGCATCGCCGTTCCGCAGGACTGGCGGCTGGAGATCCTCTGGCCGGGTGGGCGGGAGACCCTCTCCCTGGCCGAACTGGCAGCCCTGCCGCAGCGCACGGCGAACCTTCCGATCGCCTGCGTCGAGGGCTGGAGCGCCGCCGCCCGATGGACCGGCGTGCCCGTCGTCGAGCTGCTCCGGTGGGCCGGCGCGCCGACCGGTCGACCGGTCCGGATCTCCTCACTGGAAACCATCGGCCGGTATGCCACCAGCACGCTCCCGGCGGCCCATGCCGGTGACCCGCTGACCCTGCTCGCCCTGAGGATCAACGGCGAGGAGTTGTCCCCCGACCACGGTTACCCCTGCCGGCTCATCGCGCCCAGCCGGCCGGGTGTCCTACAGACCAAATGGGTGACCCGGCTGGAGGTGCCGCGGTGAGAGCCGTCCGACTACTTCTGCTGCTGCTCGGTGTCGCGGCGACGGCCTACGGCGGTCGGCTGCTCCTGCCCCAGCTCGGCACCACAGTGCCGTGGCTGATCGGTGGGCCGGTGCTGCACGACCTCCTGGTGGCGCCCCTGGTCGGGCTGGTCGGACTGGCGCTGGGCCGACTGGTGACCGATCGGCTACGCCTGGCCTGGATCAGCGCGGGTCTGGCGGCCAGTGCCACGTTGCTGCTGGTCGCGGTGCCGCTGCTGTGGCGACCGCCCTCGGCGCCGCCGAATCCGGGCCTGCCGGACCGCGACTATCCGCTGGCGCTCACTGCCGGGCTGGCCGTCCTCTGGACCGTCATCGCGATCGTGCTGGTCGTCACCGCGGTCAGCCGGCGCGTCCCGCACCGACCAACCGACAGTTCCTGAGGAGCCGCACCCATGGCAGCACAAGAGGTACGCACGACCGGTGCTCCGCCGATCGGTGTGATCGGCGGATCAGGTTTCTACGAGTTCCTCGACGACATCACCGAGGTTGCGGTCGACACCCCGTACGGGCCGCCAAGCGACTCCCTCGCCGTCGGGCACGTCGCCGGGCGGGCGGTGGCGTTCCTGCCCCGCCACGGACGCCGGCACACCCTCCCCCCGCACCGCGTCAACTACCGGGCCAACCTGTGGGCGCTGCGCACATTCGGCGTCCGTCAGGTTCTCGCGCCGGGCGCCGTGGGCGGTCTGCAACCGGATCTGGGCCCCGGCAGTCTCGTCGTGCCGGACCAACTGGTCGACCGGACCAGCGGACGCGAGCAGACCTACTACGACGGCGAGCCCGGGACCGACGGGCAACCGCACCGGGTCGTCCACGTTCCGTTCGCCGACCCGTACTGTCCGGTCGGACGCGCCACGGTCCTCGCCGCCGCCCGATCCGCCGGTTGGCGGCCGGTCGACGGGGGAACCATGGTGGTCATCGAGGGGCCCAGATTCTCCACCCGTGCCGAGTCACGCTGGTACGGCAGACAGGGCTGGTCGGTCGTCGGCATGACCGGCCACCCCGAGGCGGTGCTGGCCCGCGAGCTGGCACTGTGTTACACCGCGATGTCGCTGGTGACCGACCTCGACTCGGGCGTCGAGGTCGGTCAGGGCGTGACCCAGCAGGAGGTGTTCGCGGTCTTCGCCCGAACCATCGACCGGCTGCGCCTGCTGCTCGGCGACGCGGTGCAGGCGTTGCCGCCGGACCAGGGCGGGTGCCCGTGCGGACAGGCTCTGGCGGGTACCGAGGGGTGAGCAGGGTGCGAATTCCGATCTTCCGATCGCGGCTGGCCCGGGTCGGCCTGACCTGCGCCGTCGTTGTGGCAATGCTGGCCCTCTACTGGTTCCAGCCGTGGAAGCTGTTCACCGACACCTACGTCGACGAGGCAGTTCCCCGCGTCGTGACGACGTCGGCCACCCGGACGCCGCTGTCCGCCACCCCGGCCCCGGCGGCCTCGGCGGTGGCACCGGTGCCGAGCGTGGTGCTGAGCGCTGGTGAGTTCGTCACCCACGAGCACAGGACGACCGGCAGGGCCGAGATTCACCGGCTCGCCGACGGGCGACACCAGCTCATCATTCGCGACCTCAACACGTCGAACGGGCCGGATCTGCGGGTCTGGCTGACCGACCGACCGGTTACCCAAGGCAGGGCCGGCTGGCGGGTGTTCGACGACGGCACCTGGGTCGAGTTGGCAAGGCTCAAAGGCAACAAGGGCAACCAGGCCTACGAGCTACCAGCGTCGGTCGACCCCGGGGGCTTCCGGAGCGTCTCGATCTGGTGCAAGCGATTCGCGGTCTCCTTCGGCGCCGCCGAGCTGAAGAACCCCTGACCTGGTCATCCGGATACCGGCCGTCCTCGCGCGCCCAGGGAGACGGGCTCGCCGAGTCGCAACCAGCCGGACATGACATTGACATCTTTCACTACACAATCTAGCGTCGGGGCGAATCGATTCGACGACCGACTGGTCCTGCGTGGGCGGCGGGACCAGTGGCGGAAACCCATGGCGATGAGCGGACCGGGCGCCGTGGCCACGTCGCGTCTCCTGGCTTCTCCTCCGTGCTGAATCTGCTCGGCGGAGCACCCAGAAGCGGCACGTCGTGGCGGCGTGGGGAGCCGCCGTGGACCCCTACCAGAACCAGATCGTGCCGAGTGGCGGGAGCCCCATCATGACCAGACCTAGACCCATCCGTGCTGCGCTCGCGTCGGCGGCGCTCACCGTCGTCACCGTGGCCGCGGCGGCACTCGCCGGTGGCTTCGGCGGCACCGCGTCGGCTGCGGACATCGGAGCGGCCGCGGCCACCGCGGGATGCGGCAAGGCACCAACCTTGACCAGCGGTCAACGGTCCATCCAGAGCGGCGGCCAGAACCGTAGCTTCATCCTGAGAATCCCTGACAACTACGACCGGAACCACCCCTACCGGTTGATCTTCGGCTTCCACTGGAACGGCGGCACCGCCAACGACGTGGACGGCGGCGGGTCGGACGGGGCGGCCTGGTCCTACTACGGGCTGCGGCAGCAGGCGAACAACAGCACCATCTTCGTCGCTCCCCAGGGCAACGGGAACGGCTGGGCCAATCCCGGCGGCCAGGACGTCACCTTCGTCGACAACATGATCAGCCTGATCGAGGCGGATCTGTGTGTCGACACCACGCAGCGCTTCGCGCTCGGCTTCAGCTACGGCGGCGGCATGAGCTATTCGCTGGCCTGTTCCCGACCCGGGGTCTTCCGCGCGGTCGCGGTCTACTCCGGCGGACAGCTCAGCGGGTGCAGCGGCGGCACCCAGCCGGTCGCGTACATGGGCATCCACGGCATCGGGGACCCGGTGCTCAACATCTCCGCCGGACGGTCCCTGCGCGACACGTTCGTCCGGAACAACGGCTGCACCGCACAGAACCCACCCGAGCCGAGAGCGGGCAGTCTGACCCACATCACCACCACCTACTCCGGCTGCCGGTCCGGCTACCCGGTGGTCTGGGCCGCCTTCGACGGCGGGCACACCCCCGGCCCGGTGGACGGCGGCGGGGACAGCGGGGCCAGGACCTGGACCAAGGGCGAGGTGTGGAGGTTCTTCACCCAGTTCGGCGGCACCGACCCGACCACCCCACCGACGACCACCCCACCGCCGAGCGGCACTGTGGCACTGCGCGGCACGGCCTCCGGGCGGTGCCTGGACGTCAACGGTGGCTCGCAGGCCAACGGCGCGGCCGCGATCATCTGGGACTGCCACAGCCAGAGCAACCAGAGCTGGACCCCGACCGCCGCACAGGAACTGCGCGTCTTCGGTAGCAAGTGCCTCGACGTCAACGGCGCCGGCACCGCGAACGGCAGCTCGGTGATCATTTGGGACTGCAACGGCCAGTCCAACCAGAAGTGGCGGCTCAACACCGACGGCTCGATCACCGGAGTCGGCTCGGGCCGGTGCCTGGACACGGTCGGCAGTGGTACGACCAACGGCACCCGCGTCCAGATCTGGGACTGCAATGGTGCGGCCAGCCAACGTTGGAGCCGGACGTGAGCCCGGCGAACGCAGAAGGAGGCTCCGCTGTGCCACGTCGCAGACTCCCCGCGCCCTGGATGGGGGCGGCCATGGCGGTCATGGTCCTGGTCGCCGTCGGAACGTACGTCGTCGCGGCCGTCGCACCGGCGGCCGCGGCCAGCACCGCCGGCTGCGGCAAGGCGCCCGGACTGACCAGCGGCACCCACACCATCCAGAGCGGCGGAAAGAGCCGCAGCTTCATCCTTCGGCTCCCGGACAGCTACGACAACACCTATCCGCACCGGCTGGCCTTCGGGTTCCACTGGCTGGGCGGCACCGCCACCCAGGTCGCGTCGGGCGGAACCGACGGAGCCCCGTGGGCCTACTACGGCATGCTGTCGCAGGCGGGCAACACCACGATCTTCGTCGCCCCGCAGGGCATCAACAACGGCTGGGCCAACTCCAACGGTGAGGACGTGACCTTCACCGACGACATGATCCGCATGATCGACAACGCGCTCTGTGTCGACACCACGCAACGGTTCTCGGTCGGGTTCAGCTACGGCGGCGCGATGAGCTACTCGCTGGCGTGTTCCCGACCGACCGTCTTCCGGGCGGTCGCGGCGATCGCGGCCCCGGGGGCGATCAGCGGATGCAGTGGCGGCACCCAGCCCGTGGCGTACCTGGGTATTCACGGCATCAACGACAACATCCAGAGCGGACGGTCGCTGCGCGACAGGTTCGTCCGGAACAACGGTTGCGCCGCGCAGAACCCGCCCGAACCGGCGGCGGCAGTCGGACCCACATCACCACCGCCTACTCCTGCCAGGCCGGATATCCGGTGCTCTGGGCCGCCTTCGACGGTGGCCACCAGCAGGGGCCGGTGGACGGGTGCGCCGGCTGTGAGAGCGGCGCGCGGAGCTGGGTCAAGCAGGAGGTGTGGCGGTTCTTCGCCCAGTTCGGCTCGACCGTGCCGCCCACCCTTCCCCCGCCGTCGACCCCGCCGCCGGGGCAGCAGAACGTGCTGATCGCCGGCAACCAGTCCGGCCGATGCGTGGACATCCCGAACTCCAGCACGAGCAACGGCGCCCGCCCGCAGCTGTGGGACTGCAACGGTGGCAGCAACCAGCGCTGGACCCACACCGCCAACCGCACGCTCACCGTCTACGGCAACAAGTGCCTGGACGCCAGCGGAGCGGGCAGCAGCAACGGCACCGCGGTGATCATCTGGGACTGCAACGGCCAACCCAACCAGCAGTGGAATCTCAACGCCAACGGCACCATCACCGGAGCCCAGTCGGGGTTGTGCCTGGACGCGGTCGGTTCCGGCACGGCCAACGGCACGCAACTGCACCTCTGGGCCTGCCACGGCGGCGCCAACCAACAGTGGAGCACCCGCAGCTAGCCGCGACGACAGGAGGCGAACGGGTGGGCGCCCGAGACGCATGACGGCCGTGGGCGCCCGCTGATCCCTCCGGTCCAGGGGGCCGGCCCGGAAGGGCCGGCCCCCGCCGCTCCGGCGTTCACCTGTCGACCATGGAACGCACGCTGAACAGGTACCAGGACAGCAGATCACCGAGCGTCCAGCAGCTCGGTGGCGTTTGGTGGCGCGAGCACGTCCAGGGACAGCCGCTGCGCGTCGTCGGGCGGCCAGCTCCCCGAGGCGACCCCGGCTGGTCACCGGCACCGTCGCCGTTACCGGCACACCGGGCTGGACCTGGAACAACGCACCGGCCGACGCCGCCCACGTGATCGGCTACAACCCCTGATCCAGCACCCGTCGCTGCGGCCATCGCGCGACGACCACAGTTGTCGCGCGGTGGCCGCTCTTGTTCGCGGAGTCGGGTCGGCGGGTGCGCGGCCACCGGTCAGGGTGTCCAGCGCACGCCTGGATTCACCCGCCCGGACCAGTCGAAGACCGCCATGTTGTCCCACTGGTTTCCGGTGCCACCGATGTTTGCCGGATCCCAGCCGTTACCGCTGACCGCGTACCAGGTCGGCTCCCAGTAGAAGACGCCGATCGCCCCGGCGTCGCGGGCGGTGTTCTGCACCCAGTCGAACTCCTGCGCCTGCCCGGACCATGTCGCGCTGATGCCGTCACAGGTCGCGTCGCCGATGGCGTTCGGCTCACTGTCCGCGTTGTCCCGGGTGAAGGGGTACGCGGTCTCCGCGATCACCACGGGTTTGCCGTAGCGACCGCGCAGGTCGACGATGTTGGTGTAGAGGTTCGCCAGGCTGCCGTGCCAGACGCAGTAGTACGACAGGGCGGTGATGTCCCACTGCACACCCTGGGCACGGATGCCGTCGTAGAACCATCGGGCGTTGGCGTTGCTGTCGGCGTTGGCGGTGTGGATCATCACGGGGATACCGCTGCCGCAGTCCTTCGTCGCCTGGTAACCCTGCTTGAGCAGGCCGGCCAGCGGAGCGAAGTCGTTGTTGACGACCCTGCCCTCGTTCCACAGCATCCCGACGTTGATCTCGTTGCCGATCTGCACACTGTCCGGTGGGGTGCCCTGCCCCCGCAGGCTGGCGCAGATGTCGTAGGTGAAGGCGTAGACGTCGGCGCGCAGTTGACTCAGGCTGTGGCCGGCCCAGGCGGCCGGCTTGTACTGCTTGCCGGGATCGGCCCAGGTGTCGGAGTAGTGGAAGTCGATGAGCACCTTGAGGCCCTTCGCCTTGGCCGCCCTCGCCTGGGTCAACACCCTGCTCTTGTTGTTGTAGCCGCTGATCGGGTTGTTGAAGATCCGCAGTCGGACGTAGTTGACGCCGACGGACCTCAGGATGTCCAGTGGGTCTCGGGCGGCACCACCGGCGTCGTAGTACCGGGCGCCCAGCTCCAGGCTGCGCTGCAACGAGGAGACGTCGGCGCCGCGCATACTGAGCGTGTTCGCGGCCGAGGCGGGCGCGGGCGTACCGCCGAGCGTGGTGGCGACGACGAGGACGCCGGCCAGGGCCGCCCTGATCAGGGCCCTCGGCCGGCGGTGGCGGTGGGTGGCCGAGCGGGTGCTCACGGGACTGCTTCTTCGAACACGACGGGTCGAGCCTCGGGCCGCGCTCAGCCCACCGTGCGGGGAGCGCCGTTCACCGAGAAGCTGGTCGGTGCCGCGCCGCTGGCGCCCCACCGCCCCTGGACGCCGAAGGTCGCCGAGCCGCTCGGCGCGAGGACCCGGTTCCAGTCGACGTTGCGAGCGGTCACTGTGGTGCCGGTCTGGCCGACGGTGGCGTTCCACGCCGAGGTGACCTGCTGGTCTCCGGGAAACCCGAAGGTGACGATCCAGCCGTCGATCGGTGCCGTGCCGGTGTTCTGGACCGCCACGGTCGCCACGAAACCACCCTGCCATTCGGACTGGTTCCGGTACGACACCCGGCAGGTCGAGGGCGGCGGGGTCGGTGGAGTCGACGTGGTGGGCAGTTCGACAGTGTTGGACGCGATCGACACGTTGCCCACCGCGTCCCGGGCCCGTACGTAGTACAGGTTGCGCAGCGGCGTCGACGCGGGCAGCGCCGTCGTGTACGTCGTTCCCGGCACGGTGGCGATCAGCGCCGAGGTGAACCAGCCGTCGAACCGGTAGACGTTGTAGCCGAACACGCCGACGTTGTCGGACGACGGCGACCAGGACAGCGTGCCGGTCGAGGTTGTCACCGCACCGACGGTCAGGGCCTGCGGGGCGCTCGGCGGGGTGGTGTCCGGGCCGGTGTCGGTCACCGGGGTGACCACGATCAGCGGAGCCATCGAGCGGGAACGGTGTCCGAGGCTGTCCCGGGCGGCCACCTGGAACGAGTACTGCTGGCCCGGTCGGAGCGAGCCGGTGATCGTGGTGGTGGTGACGGCTCCGACGCTGGCACTGTAGACGACGTCGTCGAACACCTGGTAGTAGGTGATGTCGTACCCGGTGACGGCGCAACAGCCGGGCGTGGCGGCGGTCCAGGTGAGGGTGACCGAGCCGGTCTTGACCTCGCTCGCGGTCAGGTTCGTCGGCGTGCTCGGCGGGAAGGGCGAGGTGCCCGGCGTGCTGGGCGCGGTGGTCGGCGTGGTCCCGGTCGGCTCCACGGCGGACCCCGCGGCCGGGGCCGTTCCGGGATGCCCGGCAGGCGCGGGGCGCCGGCCCCGGCCGCCGGTGCCACGCTCAGAGCGGTGCTCAGCACCGCCGTGGACAACACCACGGCGGTCAGCAGACCCGCCCGCAGACGGCGGAGCAGCGAGAACGGGGAGACGCCTGTCATACCTCGACCATGCGGCCGCAGATCGATGATCGACAATGTGTCTCACCACTCGGTCGGCGACTTCCGCCGGCCAGCTCGGATCCACGCTGATGCGCATCGATGTTGCCAAAGCGCATCCAAGCGTGTTGGAATGGCTCACATCGCCGCAGCGCGGGGGCAACCGCGCTGGGAACGGCCAGCACGGGAGCATCGCAGTGCCGGCAGCGCGCCGCTTTGGCAGACGCTCGCATGCCGCATCGCCGGGCCATCTCCATGACGACGGGCGTCTTGCCGGGCCCGGCATCCGCGCCCGCCGCGCGCATCCCCCGGCACACGCCCCGGACGGCCGAGGCGCTCGACGTCCGGCACGCCCGGGGCATCCGATTCGGTTTGCCAGCGCAGCAGAACCGGCGACGAGGTGAGAGGCAATCATGGTTTCCCGAGAGGGTTTCGCGGGGTGGTACCGGAACCGCTTCGTGTGGGTGGCGGTGATCCTGCTGGCGGTGTCGGCCGGCACGGCCGTACTGCTCAACCGCTCCGACTCGACGGCGGAGCCGGCGGATCTGCAAGGACAGATCACGGCCCGGATGCGTACCACGCTCGAACAGGCGGACCCGGGGCAGCACAACCACGCCGGGCACGGTGCCCAGCAGGCGACCACCCAGGAGAAGAAGCCGCCAGTGATCTGCGGAGTCCGCGTCTACGGCTACGAGCCGGCCGAGGCCACCGCGCTCGCCGACGTGCGGACGGTCTACGGCTTCCACCTCTGCGGGGTCGCCGAGCAGAAGCGCCCCTGGGACGTGGCGGTCAAGCTGGCCGGCCCCGTGATCATGGACATGTCCACCGACCCGCCGGGCATCCAGGTGGTGGAGGCGACCGCCGACGTGATGTTCGTCGACCGGCTGCGGGAGATGTTCCCGGACAAGTACGAGGAGTTGGCGCTCAAGGAGGCGCTGACCGCCTCGGAGATGGCCGAACAGCGCCGCCGGTACGACGCCGCAGCGGGAGTCTGACGATGCCGTCCGGCCAGGCAAGGCGGTCGTACCCACGACCACCCGGCCGGCGCCGGACCCGAACCTGACTGGACGCCTCCCGCGCCGGGCCCTCGGTAGCCGTGAACCGTCCGCACGATGCCGTGGATGCCGTCGCGGCGATCCGGGCGGCGATGCCGCGGCTGCGGACCCGCGGCGCAGACCCGCCGATGATCCGACGATTCCGGTCACCTCGATCCACATCCGACTTTAAATAGATCAGTATTGATATTTGGCGTCATGGATGTAACAGTTGCCTTGGGAGCGTTCCCATCCTGATCTCCAGGACCAAAGAACGGAGGATGAACAGTGCGTTCACACATGCCCGATCAATCCGGTGGGCGATCCCGGTCAACCGTCCGCCGGTCGCTCCAGGCGCTCGTCCTGCTGTTCGCCATGGTTGCCGGCACGCTGCCCATGACCGGGGCGGCCCAGGCCCACGGCACCATCATCAACCCGGCGAGTCGGGCTTATCAGTGCTGGAAGACCTGGGGCAGCCAACACACGAACCCGGCCATGCAGCAGCAGGACCCGATGTGTTACCGGGCGTTCCAGGCCAACCCCGACACCATGTGGAACTGGATGAGCCAACTGCGCGACGGCCTCGGCGGCCAGTTCCAGGCCCGCACCCCGGACGGACAGCTGTGCAGCAACGGCCTTTCCAGGAACGACTCGCTGAACCAGCCCGGGGCGTGGAAGGCGACCAACGTCAGCCGCAACTTCACGGTGCAGCTGTACGACCAGGCCAGCCACGGTGCTGACTACTTCCAGGTCTACGTCACCAAGCAGGGATTCAACTCGAGCACCCAGCGGCTCGGGTGGGGCAACCTCGACTTGATCACGACGACCGGGCGGTACGCGCCAGCGCAGAACATCTCGTTCAACGTCTCGACGTCCGGACGCAGCGGAAGCCACGTCCTGTTCGTGATCTGGAAGGCGTCGCACATGGACCAGACCTACATGTGGTGCAGCGACATCAACATCACCTGATAGGCAGAGCGACAGCCGCGGTACCACTCCGGCCCAGGGCGTTGACGCCCTGGGCCGGTTTGCGTTTCCGGTAACGCGCCAGGGCCGAGCTTCGCCGGCAACCCGGCCTGGTGGCGACCTCCAGGCACGGCCCGCACCGCCGAGCGGGCCGGTCGACACCCGCCCGACCGTGTCTCGTGAGCCCGGATGGCGCACCCCCGGAGGGCTCGCATCCGCGCGAACTGATCCGTAACAGGCCCGAAACTACCGGTTGAAATACCTGGAATTTTCTGCCAGCCTGAGAGCCATCGATAGCTGTGAACGTTAACATGATCGTTCCGCCGCTGGAGGTGCCGCACCGACCGTCAAGCCCACCCGCCTGCCAGGTGACAACGTCCCCCATCCAGCCAGCCCAGCGCCCGCAACCACGTCCCGGCGGGCGACCCGGCCCACGCACCGCAAAACCTCCACCCGCTGGTCAGGCACTCCGAGCCGACTCGCCTCGGCGCGGAAGCCACAGCGTCCCGGTCCGACCGGGCGCACCTCGCATCGGGGCCGTCGCCATTTGGTCGGACCTCTCACTCGAACAGCGGCAGAGGTTCTCCCCCATCCCACCATCGGAGGATCAGCATGATTTCCCGGACCCGTCCCACCGGGCACACCCGGCGACGAACATTAACTCTTTCCGGAACTGTCGCGATAGTTGCGGCCCTGGTCGTATCGGTGCTGCCCAACCTCGCCCAGGCCGCCGAGCCGACCCTCGGTGCGGCCGCGGCCCAGTCGGGCCGCTACTTCGGCGCCGCCGTGGCCGCTAACAAGCTCGGTGACAGCGCCTACACGACGATCCTGAATCGGGAGTTCAACGCCATCACTCCCGAGAACGAAATGAAGATCGACGCGACCGAGCCGCAGCAGAACAACTTCACCTTCGGCAACGCGGACCGGATCGTGAACCACGCCACCTCCCGGGGTTGGCGGGTCCGGGGCCACACCCTGGCCTGGCACTCGCAGCAGCCGAGCTGGATGCAGGGCATGGAGGGCACCGCGCTGCGCAACGCGATGCTCAACCACGTCACCCGGGTGGCCACCAACTACCGAGGCAAGATCTACTCGTGGGATGTGGTGAACGAGGCCTTCGAGGACGGCAACAGCGGCGCCCGTCGTAACTCGAACCTGCAACGCACCGGCAACGACTGGATCGAGGCGGCGTTCCGCGCCGCCGACGCGGCCGACCCGAACGCGAAGCTCTGCTACAACGACTACAACACCGACAACTGGACCTGGGCCAAGACCCAGGCCGTGTACAACATGGTGCGCGACTTCAAGCAGCGCGGTGTGCCGATCGACTGCGTCGGCTTCCAGTCGCACTTCAACGCCAACTCGGCGTACAACAGCAACTACCGCACCACGCTGTCCAGCTTCGCCGCCCTCGGGGTGGACGTGCAGATCACCGAGTTGGACATCGAGGGTTCCGGCACCACGCAGGCCAACACCTATCGCAACGTGGTCAACGACTGCCTGGCCGTGGCCCGCTGCAACGGGATCACCGTGTGGGGGGTGCGGGACTGCGACTCGTGGCGCTCCGGCGGCACCCCGCTGCTCTTCGAGTGCAACGGCACCAAGAAGGCCGCCTACACGGCCACCCTGGAGGCGCTGGACAGCCGCCGGCCCCACCAACCCGC
>NZ_JAEVHL010000038.1 GCF_016803395.1 Micromonospora tarensis
TGGCCGGCCGGGACGGGGCCGCCGGCCCGCCGCGGCGTCCGCTGCCCCGGTGCCGGCCGAGCTGGTCACCGCGGCCGAGCGGACCGTACCCGGGGTGGTCTCGGTGTTGGCCGGCGGTGCGACAAGCGGATCCGCGACCGGCTCCGGCTTCGCCGTGGACGACCAGCAGCACCTGATCACCAACGACCACATCCTGGCCAAGGGCGGTGGCGGGCCGGTGACAGTGGAGCTGCCCGACGGTCGCCGATTCGCCGCCGAGGTGGTCGGTCGGGAGCCGCGCAGCGACCTGGCGGTGCTGAAGGTGCCGGCATCCGCCGGTCTGGCCCCGTTGCCGCTGGCCAAGCCGGGCGCGACCCGGGTCGGGGAGCCGGTGCTCGCGGTGGGTTCGCCGCTCGGTCTGGCCGGGACGGTCACCGCGGGCATCGTCAGCGCGTTGGACCGTGAGGTGCGGCTGGGCAACAACCGGCACACCGCGGTGCAGACCGACGCGTCCATCAACCCCGGCAACTCGGGTGGGCCACTGGTCAACGCGCGTGGGGAGGTGGTCGGGGTGAACACCGCCATCGCCACCATCGATGGAAACGGGTCGATCGGTATCGGGTTCGCCATTCCGATCGACCAGGTGCGGCAGACCGCTGACACGATCATCGGCAAGGGTGGCTGAGCTGCCCGGACGCCTGCTGGCCGGCCGCCTCTGTCGGATATCCGGCGTGCTGGCATCGGGCCATGGAAATATCGCGGTCGGTATGGATACTGGCGGAGGTGGAGCGTCCTCTTCTCGCGGTCCTCCTGCTGGTGGGCCTGGTCATCGGATGTGCAGTGGGGTCGGCCTACGCCCGGGCGCGACGCGGGTGGAAGGATTACCAGACCGTCAAGAAATCGGTGCCGGGGGCTCGTCGGGGCGCCTGGTCGTTGATCCGCGGGGTCACCGTGAAGGCCGCGGTGATCGCGCTGCTGCTCTTCGGCGCGGTGGCGTATGCCGCTGTCGGCGCCGACGAGGAGACCGCCGGGCCGGTGCCCAGCCAGTCCCCGACGGCGAGTGAGCCGCCGCACCGATGACCCCCGGCGGGTCGTCGCGGGTTAGCCTCGGGGCGTGGACGACGGACTGCGGGTGACCGACCGGTGGGTCGTTCCCGCCGGCGAGCTGCGGGAGCGCTTCTCCCGCTCGTCCGGGCCGGGCGGGCAGGGCGTGAACACCGCGGATTCACGGGTCGAGCTGAGCTACGACCTGGCCAACTCGCCGGGCGTGCCCGAGTCGCTGCGGGCCCGGGCGCTGGCCCGGTTGGCGAACCGGCTCGTCGACGGGGTGCTGACGATCGCCGCCAGCGAGCACCGCGCCCAACTGGCCAACCGGGAGGCGGCCCGGGAACGGATGGCCGCGCTGCTGCGCGAGGCCGCCGCGCCGCCACCGCCGCCCCGCCGAGCGACCCGCCCGTCCCGCGGGGCCAAGGAGCGTCGGCTGGCCGACAAGAAGCGCCAGTCCCAGCGCAAGCGGGATCGCCGCGCCGACGGCGAGTAGCCCGCTTTCCCGGCACGGTCACCACCTTCTCCGACTATCGGGTGACAGAATCTGGAATCTGTTAGTCGAAGGGTGTACGGTGATGAGGTCCACCCAGGAGAGGAAGACCCATGAACACCCGCACCCTCGGCACCACCGGCCCCACCGTCTCCGCCCTCGGTCTCGGCCTGATGGGCATGTCCGACCTCTACGGCGCCAGCGACGAGGCCGAGAGCATCGCCACCATCCACGCCGCGCTCGACGCCGGCATCACCCTGCTCGACACCGGCGACTTCTACGGGATGGGCCACAACGAGATGCTGCTGCGCGACGCGCTGCGTGGCCGCAACCGCGACAACGCGGTGATCAGCGTCAAGTTCGGCGCACTGCGTGACGTCGACGGCGGCTGGAACGGCAGCGACCTCCGACCCGTCGCGATCAAGAACTTCCTGGCGTACACCCTGCGCCGGCTCGGCACCGACCACGTCGACATCTACCGCCCGGCCCGGCTCGCACCGGACGTGCCGGTGGAGGACGTGATGGGCACCCTGGCCGAGCTGGTCAAGGCCGGCCACGTGCGGCACATCGGCCTGTCCGAGGTGAGCGCCGAGACGCTGCGTCGGGCACACGCCGTGCACCCCGTCGCCGACCTCCAGATCGAGTACTCGCTGATCTCCCGCGACCCCGAGGCCGCGATCCTGCCCACCGCCCGCGAGCTGGGCGTGGGCGTCACCGCGTACGGGGTGCTGTCCCGGGGCCTGATCAGCGGCCACTGGACGCCGCAGCGCGAGACCGACGCCACCGACTTCCGCAGCCACCTGCCCCGGTTCGCCGGCGCGAACCTGGACCGCAACCTCGCCCTGGTGGACGCGCTGCGCGCCGTCGCCGAGGCACGCGGTGTCACAGTGGCGCAGATCGCCATCGCCTGGGTGCTGTCCCGGGGCGAGGACATCGTGCCCCTGATCGGCGCCCGCCGCCGGGAACGGCTGACCGAGGCGCTGGGCGCCGCGGCGGTCACCCTGACGGAGGCCGACCTCGCCGCGATCGAGGCCGCCGTCCCGTCCGGGGCGGCAGCCGGCTCCCGCTACGACGAGGCGCAGATGGCATTCCTGGACAGCGAGCGGGCATGACCACCGTGCCGTGGCGCGACCGTCGACCGGGGGTCGCGCCACGGCCGGCGGCGCGGTCAGGGAGGCTGGGCAGATGAGCGACGCCACCGCCCTGACGGCCGACCGCATCCTCGACACCGCCGAGGAGGTGCTGCGCCGCTACGGGCCGGCCAAGGCCACAGTGCTGGACGTCGCCCGCGCCCTGGGCGTCAGCCACGGCAGCGTCTACCGGCACTTCGCCAGCAAGGCCAGCCTGCGTGAGGCGGTCGCCGAGCGCTGGCTGGCCCGGGTCTCCACCCCGCTGATCGGGGTGGCCACCGGTTCCGGCCCCGCGCCGGAGCGGCTGCGCCGGTGGCTCGCCGAGCTGAGCGGCAGCAAGCGCCGGATGGCCCGGGAGGACCCGGAGCTGTTCGACAACTTCCACCAGCTCGCCACCCTCTCCGAGGGGGCGGTCGCCACCCACCTGGAGGTCCTCGCCGGCCAGCTCAGCGTGATCGTGGCGGACGGGGTGGCGGCCGGCGAGTTCAGCGTGTCCGACCCGGCGCTGGCCGGCCGGGCGATCCTGCAGGCCACCGCCCGCTTCCACCACCCGGCCCACCGCACCGAATGGACCGAGCCGGGCCTCGACGACGACATGCGGGCGGTGGTCGGTCTGCTCATCGACGGCCTGCGGACCCGTCCGGCGAGCTGACCCGGGCGCGCTTGGTCAGGCCGGAACGGCGGCCAGCAGCCGCTCGCGCAGCACCGCGGCCCGCTCGGCGAACCCGCGCTGCGCCGCCGCGTACTCGGCCCGCCCGTCCGGGGTCTCCACCCGCACCGGTGGGTAGCCGAGCGCGGCCAGGTCGTACGGGCTGGCCCGCATGTCCAGCGTGCGGATCTCCCGGGCCAGGTCGAACGCGTCGGCCACCAGCTCCGAGGGGACCAACGGGGACAGCTTGTACGCCCACTTGTACAGATCCATGTTGGCGTGCAAGCAGCCCGGCTGCTCGTTCGCGTGCTGCGTCTCCCGGGTCGGGGTGAGCACATTCAGCGGGCGCGCCGGTGCGGTGAAGAACCGGAACGCGTCGAAGTGGCTGCACCGCACGCCCCGCTCCTCGACGACCGCGGCGGTCCGCTCCGCGCTCAGCCGCAGCGGCCAGGCGTTGTGCCGCAGCTCGTCGCGGGTCTGCCGGTAGACCATCGCCCACTCGTGCATCCCGAAGCAGCCGAAGTGCGGCGCCCGCCCACCGGTCGCCGCCAGCAGGGAGCGGATCCAGCCGATCGAGTCGCCGCGCCGCGCGCGTACCGCATCGGTGTCGAGGGTGACCCCGGCGGTGGTGGCGCGGTAGTCCCGGCCGAACTCGCCCACGGCGGCGTCGCGCAGCTCGACCCCGGCGCCCGGATGCCAGCGCCGCAGCTGGGCCGGGCGGTGCGAGTAGTAGGTGAACAGGAAGTCGGCCACCGGATGCCGCTCGCCGCGGTGACGGCGAGCCAGGTGCGGGGTCAGCCAGACAGCCACCCGCTCCTGGTGGGCCCGCCGGCGGGCCTGCCACTGCGCCACGTCGAGCACGGCGGGGGCGAGGGCGGCAGTCACGCACCCAAGGGTACGACCGCCGCCCGCCCACCGGTCAGGGCATCTGCACCCGGACGCCGGCCGAGAACACCCCGCTGCGCAGCTCCAACTGTCGGGGCGGGTCCCGCCCGTCGACGGTGAACACCAGCGGAAGCACCACCCGACTGCCCGCTGCCATCGGGTCGGCGAAGATGTCCCGCCCGAAGTTGGCCGCCCGGGTGGCGTCTCGTCGGTGCTCACCCACCGCCCGCCGGGCAGGTACGCGCGTTGCAGCTCACTGTGCCAGGGCTGGTGCGCGCCGGTGACGTTGC
This sequence comes from Micromonospora tarensis, assembly GCF_016803395.1. Lineage (GTDB taxonomy): Bacteria > Actinomycetota > Actinomycetes > Mycobacteriales > Micromonosporaceae > Micromonospora > Micromonospora tarensis. The sequence goes on from NZ_JAEVHL010000038.1 coordinate 4,471, forward strand.
GCACCCCCACGGTGGCCTGGCAGCGCTGCCCGCCGGCCGACCCGGCGCCGCCGTCGGCCGCTCCGGCGGTGCCGGGCGCGCCGCAGGTCATCCGGTAGACGGTGAACTCGAACGCCGACTCGCGCAGCGGCACACCCACCGGCCCGGTGACCCCGGTGCCCATCCACGCGCCGCTGGTCGGCTGCTTCTGCGTGTCGATGGCGGAGACCTGCCGGGTGGCCGTCCAACCCGCGGTGCCGACGATGCCGGCCAGCACCACGACGGCGGCACCCACCAACAGCCAGACCGGCGGGGTACGCCGACGCCGCGTCGGCCGGGGCGCCGCCGGGCGCGGATAGACGGTCCCCCGGCCACCGTCGCCCCCGCCGCCGCTGGCCAGGGCGGCAGCCGTCACCCGACGCCCACGCCGATGTCGCCACACCCACACCAGGGCAGCGCCGATCAGCAGCAGGACTGCCAACCCGGCGAGCAGCACCGGATAACGGCGCCAGGGCGGTGCCTCGGTGACCTCGGCCGCCGGTGCCGCCGCCGCGCAGCTCGGCACGGCGTTCCTACGCTGCCCGGAGGCGGGCAGCTCCGCGCTGCACCGGGCGGTGGTGGCCAGCGCCGCCCCGACCGCGTTGACCCGGTCGTTCACCGGTAAGCGGGCCCGTGGCGTCGCGAACGACTTCCTCCGTCAGCACGACTCGGCGGCACCGAGCGGTTACCCCCAGGTGCTGCACCTGACCCGGCCGCTGCTCGCCGCCGCCCGGCGCGACGGGGACGAGTCGGTCGCCAACCTGTGGGCCGGGCAGGCGCATCCGCTGGCCCGGGACCTGCCGGCGGCGCAGGTGGTCGCCGAGGTGAGTGCCGGTGCCCGGGCCGCGCTGGCCGTCGCGGTCGAGCGGTCGAGCCGCTGGGGCTGACCAGGACGCCGGAACCGGCTCGGACGGGACCCGTTAGAGTCTCGCCGTGATCGAGATCGGTGCGCAGGTCGACCTGTCCCACCCTTCCGACCGGGTCTGGCGCGCACTGACCGATCGGAAGTTGCTCGGCCGGTGGTTCGCCGAGGCCGAGACGGTCGAGGGCGTCCCCGACCGGCTGCTGCTGCACACCGCCGAGCTACCCGGCTTCGAGGCCGACGTCGAGGTCGAGGTGACCGAGCGGCTGGAGTTGGAGCTCCTCGTGCTGGCCTGCGACGAGGCCGGCCGGCTCAGCGAGCTGACCTGCACGGTGACGCCCACGACGCAGGGCTGCCGGCTGGAGGTCCGGGAGGTCAGCACGCACGGCGCGTGGTCCGCCGAGCAGCACGAGCCACGTGAGCAGCAGCTCCGGCAGGCGCTGACCGTCCGGTTGCCGGCCATCCTGGACTGGCACGCCTTCCAACAGGTCGACCTGGGCCGTGGCGACACCGGGATGACCACCGAACTGCCGCTGGTCGGCGCCCGCGGCAGATCGGGCGGCACCCGCCGTCGGCGGCGGGTACTGGTCGCCGCGGTCGGCGGGGCCGTGCTGCTGGCCGGAACCGCGGCCTGGATCACCATGCCGACCGAGTCGAACCCCGCCGCCGCGCCGGCACCGGCCGGCACACCGTCGCCGAGCGTGCCGGCAGACGAGGTCACCGTCGCCGTGTCGGCGACCCCGTCGACACGCCCGTCCCGGACCACCACCGCGGCACCGACCACCCGCCCGAGCCGGACCCCGTCGGCGAAGCCCTCGCGTACCCCGTCGTCCGCCCCACCACCCCCGCCGTCAGCGCCGATGACGGCCCGCTACGAGACCGACTCCAGTCGACTCTTCGGCTACACCGGGGAGATCGTGGTCGACAACCCGAGCGGCGTACCGGTGGCGGACTGGGCCGTGGTGGTCACCCTCGCCGAGGGCACCACAGTGGACGACGTCGACGGCGCCAACTGGCGGCGGGACGGACGGACGATCACCTTCACCGGAGCCCCGGTGGCGGCGGGGGCGTCCCAGACGATCAGCTTCGACGTCCGCGACAGCCGGCCGAAGGCCCGGGGACCGGAGAGCTGCACGATCGGCGGCCAGCCCTGCGCGGGCCTCTGACTAGGCTTCCGCCATGGCACTGCTGCACCGGGCGACCCTGCGCCCCACGAAACTCGACCTGCTGGCCACCTGGCTGCCCAGCCGACAGTGGTTCGCCGGGCCGGCCGGCGGCGAGGTGGTGAGCCGAGGCGGCTACCGCTTCGACGACCCGGCCGGCGAGGTCGGCATCGAGACAATGCTCGTCGGTGCCGCCGACGGGCCGGTCCACCAGGTTCCGCTCACCTACCGTGCCGCGCCGCTCGACGGTGCGGACGCCTGGCTGGTCGGCACCGCCGAGCATTCGGCGCTCGGCCGCCGCTGGGTGTACGACGGCTGCGCCGACCCGGTGTACGCCGCCGCGCTCGCCCACGCGATCCTCGCCGGTGGCGGTCAGGCGGAGGAGTACTTCGAGGTCGACGGCCGGCGGGAGGCGCGCAGGTCGACGGTGACAGTTGTCGTCAATGGCCCGGCCGACCCGCGCCCGTCGGCGATCGGTGCCGTGCGGCGGGTGGTCGACCAGGACCGTACGGTCATCGACACCGACACCGTCGAACTGGTCGTCGTGCGGCGGCCGGGAGTCAGTGCCGACCGGCCGGCCGGGGTCGTGCTGAGCGGCAGCTGGCACGGTCAGTCGACGAACGTGCCGTTGGCGTACGCCCGGAGGCGCTGACCTCGCCGCGTGGTGGGCGGCCCGACGTTGCGGGCCGCCCACCACGGCTCACCACCGCGCCGGAGGCGGGGGCGGCGACACGGGTGGCCGGTCGTCGCAGGTGATGGTGTTGGGCAGCAGCCACGGGGCGAGCCAGCCGCCGTCGTTGCCGCCCAGGTCGGTCACCGTGAATTCCGAACCGGCCGGGGTGAAGTGGAACGACCCGCAGTTGTTGACGCCGACCGCGCCGACGTTGCGGGCGTCCACGTTGGCGAACGAGGCGGACCCGGCCGAGCGGGCACTGACCACCGAGGTGCCGGTGCCGTCGACCCGGACGTCCCGGAACCGCACGTCGGAGATCGAGTAGAGGTCCTTCACCGGCCAGTCACTGACCAGCATGATCGCGTTGTAGGTGTTGTCCAGGTACGCGTCGCCGGTCACCTCGATGGGTGCCTCGATGCTGCGGTCCAACGCGAAGATCCAGATCGCGCCCAGGCCGATGTTCCAGTTCAACTCGTAGGTGCCGGCGCGGGCGGTGGTGTTGTTGGTGAACCGCAGGTGCCCGCTGAACGGTTCCGCGCCGAAGCGGGAACCGGCGTGCAGGCCGCTGCCCTCGCGGACCGGATCGGCCACCAGGTTGTTCGAGACCGTGGCGTCGGTGCCGCCGTAGATGGCGATGCCGTTGGCCAGGGTCGGTGACTGCACGGTGTTGTGGTCGAACGTGTTCCGCGCGTTGGCCGTCTGCTCCGACCACATCGCCAGGCCGTCGTCGCCGGTGTTGCGGACGAAGTTGTGCGCCACGAGGGAATCGGTGACGCCGGTGTGGAAGTTGAGCGCGTCGGCGATCTGGTCGACGATGATGTTGTTGGTGACCCGGACGTTGCGCATCGGCCCGTCGAACCACAGGCCCACCTTGGTGTGCCGCAGGTGGAGCCCGTCGATCGTCGAGTCGTTCATCGCCCCACCGATCGCGTTGACCTGGTCGGTGTCGATGCGCTCCCGGACGTCGCCCTCGATGGCGAAGTCGGAGAGGTGCACGTTGCGGCTGCCGCCGTCGGCGGCGTCCCGGCCGTAGAACCCGACGCCGGTGTGCACCGAACCGTCCGGCGCGGGGGTCGGCAGGGTCACCTCGCGGCCCTTGATGATGGTGTGCCAGTTACCGGCGCCCTCGATTGTCACGTCGTCGACGATGATGTGCCGGTTGACCTGGTAGGTGCCCGGTGGGATGTAGACCGTCAGGTGGGCCCGCCGGGCGAAGGCGATGGCCCGGTCCAGCGCGTCGGCGGAGTCCCGGCGGCCGGTGGGGTCCGCGCCGAAGGCGAGGACGTTCGCCGCGAGCAGCCGGACCCGGGGCGGCGCGACCAGTTCGGAGTCGAGCAGATCGATGACGGTCCAGGCGGCGGCACTGCCGGGCGGCGCGGTGAGGCGGATCCGGTCACCGGCCCGGTAGGTGCGCCCGAGCAGGAGCCGCTGCTCGTCATAGAAGTGGCTGGGCCGAAACGGCGTGCTGATGGTCGGGTACGGCGTGGTGGCCGACGGCACGCACTGGCACTCGGTGATCCACCAGTCCGGGTGCAGCAGCCCGGCCTGCGGGTCGTTGGAGAACGGGTACTGGTTGTAGAGCCAGGAGTGCTGCGAGGTGAGCGTCATGGTGCGCAGGTGCTTGCCGTTGACCGCGACCCGCAGCGGCGCGGTGATCCCGCCACCTCGGGGCGCGTCCGGGATGCTGTAGCGGACGGTGATCCCGTTCGCCGCGCTGGGCAGGACGAACTCCACGTGCTCGCCGGGGGTGAGCCGGACCGCCCGGCGACCGGAGGCCTCGGCGGGCAGTGTGTAGGCGGACCGGTCCGGGCCGATGATCTCGCCGGTGGTGTTGGCGTTCTCCGCCTCCTGCTCGACGAAGTCGACGTCCGCGCCGCGGCCGGCGACCAGCGCCGGATCGAGCGCGGCCCGGGTGACCACCGGTTTCGCGCCGGTGGACGTGGGCGGGCCGGCGACCGCCACGGCGGGGCTGACGACCAACATGGTGAGGCTGGTCGCGAGCGCGGCCGCGGCGCCGGCCGGCCGGCCTGGGCGTCCCCGCGCCGGCAGCATGGTCCGAAACATCGGTGACCCTCCTCGGTGAAATGGTGGTGGAGGTCCGCCCGGCGCCCCCGACGCCCGACATTGATCGTCATGATGCAGCACCGAACATCGGCCTGCAAGACGGCAATCGAACAACGAAAAGAAGCGACAATCAGCGCGAAAGAACTGGACGGTTGACGAGTTGAGGTCTCGCGCGTCGCCGGGCCCGGGCAGCTCACGCCCGGCGTAGGCTGATCCGCGTGGATCAAGAAGATCGGATCGCCCTGTTCCTCGACTACGAGAACCTCGCGTTGGGGGCGCGGGACCATCGCGGCGGCGCGGACTTCGACTTCCGGCCCATCGCCGACGCGCTGGCCGAGCGGGGCCGGGTGGTGGTGCGCCGGGCCTACGCCGACTGGTCCTACTTCGACGAGGACCGCCGGATGCTCACCCGGTCGCACGTCGAGCTGATCGAGATTCCCCAGCGGATGGGCGCGTCCCGGAAGAACGCGGCGGACATCAAGATGGCCGTCGACGCCATCGAGTTGGCGTTCGAGCGCGACTACATCTCGACCTTCGTCATCTGTAGCGGCGACAGCGACTTCACGCCGCTGGTGCACAAGTTGCGTGAGCTGAACAAGCGGGTGATCGGGGTCGGGGTCGAGGGTTCCACGTCGGCGCTGCTGCCCCCGGCCTGCGACGAGTTCCTCTACTACGACCGACTGGAGGGTGTGGACATCCCGCCGGCCCGTGGCCGGCGCGCCCGTCCCACCGCCCGGCCGGCCGGCGCGGAGCAGCGCCCGCCCGAGCCGGAGCGGGAACACGAGCCGGAGGTGGACCGCCGACCGGAGGGTGAGGAGCCCGGCCGGGACGTGGACAGCCTCGCCGTGCAGGTCGCCCAGACGGTCGCCGGATTGCAGGGCAGCGCCAACGGCGAGGTCACCGCGTCCCGACTCAAGCGCACCCTGCTGCGCAAGGACCCCACGTTCAGTGAGTCCGACTACGGCTTCCGCACCTTCGGCGAGCTGCTGCGCCACCTCGCCGAGCGCAACGTGATCGAGCTGGCCGAGGGTCCCGCGAAGGGTGATCCCGAGGTCTCGCTGCCCGAGCACGGCGACCGGGAGGTGGCGTTCGGCCTGCTCCGGGGGGTCGTGGCGGACCTGGGCAGCGGCGGCAACCCGGTGGCGTTGTCCGGCCTGAAGAACCAGGTGCGCCGGGCCCGACCCGACTTCAGCGAGAAGAAGCTCGGCTACCGCAGCTTCCTCCAGTTCTGTAAGGCCGCCGCCACCGCCGGCGTGCTCGACCTCCGCTGGAGCCCCGAAGCCGACGACTACCTCCTGACCACCCCGAGTTGATCAAGAAATTTGCGTCACCGAGGCCGCGCTTCCTGACCCAAACCGCTTGATCAGCAGGGGTGGAGCCGGCGCTGGGGTTTCGAACCGTTAACGCTTGGCCCGAATTACGCCTGGATTGTCACTCGTGCCCTGTTCTGGGCCTTCCTGCGCCGTACCCTTGGCGCAAAAATTGCTATACGGTCGGCGAATGAAGGTCGAGGAGCACTGGTGGAACGGAGACACGACTCCGCGCGGGCGCCGGGACGTGTATATCCGTACTGATGGGCAGGGTTGGGAGGTCCGCGCCCAGATCGGTGGGGCGTCGGGTCGTGAGCGGGTGCAGCAGTGCCCCAGCCGGGCCTCGGCGGCCATCTTGGCCGACGCCTGGCGCGGCACCCACCCTTCCTGGCGCGAGCTGAAGCAGCGCTGATCCGGCACCGGGCCGGGTCGGCAACGCCCCGGGTTTCCGCCCGGCGCGCCCGCCGACCGGCCCGGCGCACAGCCTTCACCCGCCGCAGCCGTTCTGGTGACAGCGGCGTAACGATGTTCGGCCCGTAGGGCGAGTGCGTCCCGTGTTCCCGCCCCCAGGCCGGGTACGCCGAGGTCTGCCGGTTGTGCCCGATGGAGGTCGCTGATGTCGCAGGATCCCGACGAGGAGAACCCCACTCTCGACGAGGAGGTCCGGGAGGCCGAGCGTCAGCTCGCCAAGATGGTCAGCCGGTCGGACGACGCGCTGACCGACGACGACGCCCGGTCGCCGGACGAAGCCCGGTCCGAGCAGGACGCCGAGTAGGCCCCCACCGGCCGGACCGGGATGCGCGCGGCGAAGCTGACCACAACGGCAGACGACCTGGTTGCGCAGCACGGTAACGGCGCGGAGCGGGCCGCTCCACCGGGTTTCCGCCCGCCTCCAGGCCGCCGGCGACGTCAGGCGGTCGGGACCGGCAGCACCACGCCCTCGGCCGCCGACCGGTGCGCCAACTCGATCAACTCGACAGTGGCGACCGAATCCCGGGGGTCCACCGGCAGCGGTGTGCCGTCGCGCAGCGCCGCCGCCACCTGTGCGTAGAAGCTCTGGTACGCGCCCGGCTCGGTCGGCACCGGTCGCAGGTCACCGTCGACGCCGAGCAGGCCGTACCGCTCCGGCGGGACCTCGCCCCAGCCCGGCTGGCCCGGACGCCCGCCGTCGTGCAGCGCCGCCTCCTGCACGTCCAGCCCGTACGTCGTGTAACCGGCCCGGTCGCCCCGCACCCGCAGCCGAGGCCCGAGTTGGGCGGTCACCGCGCCCATCCACAGGTGCGAGTGCACCCCGTTCGCGTGGGTCAACGCCACGAAGGCGTCGTCGTCGACGGCCGCGCCGGCACGGCGACGGTCCACCTCGGCGTAGACCCGGTCGACCGGGCCGAACAGCTGCACCGCCTGGTCGACGAGGTGGGCACCGAGGTCGAAGAGGGCGCCGCCGGCCTCCTCGGCGCCCGCCAACTCCCGCCAGCCCGGCTTGATGGTCGGCCGGAAGCGCTCGAACCGGGACTCGAAGCGCAGCACCCGGCCCAGCTCGCCCCGCTCGACCAGGCGGCGCGCGGTCAGGAAGTCGCCATCCCAGCGCCGGTTCTGGAACACCGTCAGCGGCACCTGACGCGAGGCCGCCTCGTCGACCAGCGCCCGACCGTCCGCCGCCGTGGCGGCCAGCGGCTTGTCGACGACGACCGGCAGGCCGGCGGTGAGCGCCGCCCGCGCCATCGGCACGTGGTGCCGGTTCGGCGTCGCGACCACGACCAGGTCCAGGGCGTCCGGGGTACGCCACAGTTCGTCGGCGTCGTCGACCAGGCGGGCGTCCGGGAAGTGCTGACCGGCCTGCTCGCGCCGCTGCGGATCGCGGGTCACGATGGCGTCCAGCCGCAGCCCGGGGGTCGCGGCGATCAGCGGTGCGTGAAACACCCGCCCCGCCAGCCCGTATCCCAGCAGGCCAACCCGCAACGCCTCCGCCATGCCGCGCCCCCATCTCCCCTGGTCCGCGCCCAGATCGGGCGGCGGTTCCGCTGAGGAGAATCTACGCCCGGGGCGGTCCGGCCCGATCCCGGCCCGGCGCCGGTCAGCTCACCGGGTCGGCGCGCAGGTAGGTGAGCACCGCGAGCACCCGGCGGTTGGTGTCGTCGCTGGGCGGCAGGTCGAGCTTCAGCAGGATTTTGCCGACGTGCTTGCCGATCGCCGCCTCGCTGACGTGCAGCCGGCCGGCGATCGAGGCGTTGGACCGGCCCTCGGCGAGCAGCGCCAACACCTCGCGTTCCCGGGCGGAGAGCGCGGCGAGCGGGTCCCGTGGGCGGTGCAGCAGTTGCCGGACCACGTCCGGGTCGATGGCGGTGCCGCCGGCGGTGACCCGGCGCAGGGTGTCGACGAACTCGGTGACCTCGGCCACCCGGTCCTTCAGCAGGTAGCCCACCCGTTGGCCGTCGCCGCTGTCCAGCAGCGCCGCCGCGTACCCGGTCTGCACGTACTGGCTGAGCACCACCACCGGCAGGTGGGGCCGCTCGGCGCGCAGCGTGACGGCCGCGCGCAGCCCGTCGTCGTGCCGGCCCGGGGGCATCCGGATATCGGTCAGCACCAGGTCCGGCTGCTGGTCACGGGCCGCCGCCAGCAGTTCGGGCGCGGAGCCGACCGCCGCGCAGACCGCGAAGTCGAAGCGGGTCAGCAGCGCGACCAGACCCTCCCGCAGCAGCACCTCGTCCTCGGCCAGCAGCACCCGGGTCAGCGGCGACATGGCAGCTCCACCCGGACCACTGTAGGGCCGCCGGGCGGGCTGGAGAGCAGCAGCCGGCCGTCCACGGCGGCGACCCGGTCGGCGAGCCCGGTGAGGCCGCTGCCCCGAGCCGGGTCGGCCCCGCCCTGACCGTTGTCGGACACCTCGACGACGAGATCACCGGCGGGCTGGCTGAGGCGTACCTCGGCGCCGGTCGCCCGGGCGTGCCGGGCGACGTTGCCCAGCGCCTCGGACACCACGAAGAACGCGGTGGTCTCCACGATCTCCGGTAGCGGCGCGGGCAGGTCGGTGTGCACGGTGACCGGGGTGGTGGCGGCGTCGGCCAGCTCGCGGACGGCGCGGCCAGGCCGAGGTCGGTGAGGCTCTGCGGGCGGATGCCCTGCACCAACTGCCGCAGCATCACCATCAGACCCCGGGCCTGGTCGTGCGCCACGGCGAGCGGGCGGGCGGCGGGGGAGTCCTCGGGTACGTCCAGTCGGGCCAGGCCGAGCTGGAGGGTGAGGCTGGTCAGCCGGGGCTGCGCGCCGTCGTGCAGGTCACGCTCGATCCGGCGCCGTTCGGCCTCGTACGCGCCGACCAGCCGGGTGCGGGAGCGGGTGACCTCGCGCAGTGCCGCCGCGTCGATCGGCCAGGCCAGCGCCCACCGGGCCACGGCGGCCTGGGCGGCGGCGAGCAGACCGGCGGTGTACCAGAGCACCGGGATCAGCAGCACGCCCACGATCGCGTACGGAACCGCTTCGCCGGCGCTCTCGATCGGCCGCCAGATCACCACCGGGTCGCCGTCCCCGGCCAGCCACGGGCTGGTGATCATCCCCAGGTCGAGCAGCACCAGGATGAGGAACGTCCAGTACGCCACCGGCACCGCCCCGCCCAACCAGAACAGGTACGCCACCTCACGCCAGCCCGCGGCGCCACGGTAGCGGGCGGTCAGGCCCGGCCACGGCGAGGCGGGCAGCGGGCGACCGTCCACCAGCCTGATCCGCCACCGCTCGACGACGGCCACCGGATAGCTCACGATCGGCGCCAGGGCCAGCAGGACGAGGCTGCCGGTGGCCAGGAACAGCATCAGCGCGATGCTCGGCGGTCGGCCGTGCTGCCGGAACGCGTTGGCGGCGGCCAGCAGGGGCGCGCCGACGACGAGCAGCCCGACGCCGAGCACGCTGGCGATCGGCACGGTGGTGACCAAATAGGCGAGGGCTCGCCAGGGCCAGGTGGAGAGCAGCCAGCGGCGGTGGCGCAGCGCCTCGGCCAGGTGCGAAGGGTGTTCCGTGGTCATGCGGCTGACGCTAATCGCGGCCCACCGCCCGCCCCAGCCGTCCAGCTCCCCTTTCCGGGGTATGCCCAGCACTACTCCGACCACCGGCACTCCCCGGCGTACGGCGTACGGCGGCGTTGTTAGGATGGCCGCACCATGGCGAGTGAGCGCAAGGCGACCGCGGACCCGGCCCGCAGCCTGGCCATCCTCTGGCGCACCCGGGAACCGACCAGCCGCAGCGCCGGAGGGCAGGGGCTCAGCGTCGACCGGATCGTCCGCGCCGCCATCGACATCGCCGACGCCGAGGGGCTGGACGCGCTGACCATGCGGCGGGTGGGTGAGGCGCTGGGTGTCGGCACCATGTCGGTCTACACCTACGTGCCCGGCAAGGCGGAACTCGTCGCCGTCATGATCGACACCGCGTACGGCGAGATGCCGCGCCCCGCCGCCGAGGGCGACGACTGGCGGGCCCGCCTGGAGCGGATCGCCCGCGACAACCTGGCGCTCTACCAGCGGCATCCCTGGATGCTGCGGGCCGAGACGACCCGACCGGTGCTCGGGCCGAACCTGCTGGCCAAGTACGACCACGAACTCGGGGCGGTCGCCGACATCGGGCTCACCGACGTCGAGATGGACGCGGTGCTCACCCTCGTGCTCGGGCACGTGAAGAGCTCCGCGCGGGCCGCCTCCGAGGTGGTGGACCTGGAGCGCGAGACCGGCATGACCGACGGTCAGTGGTGGCAGTCGCACGCCCCCTGGCTGGAGACCTTCCTCAAACCGGGCGCCTACCCGACCGCGTCCCGGGTCGGCACCGCGGCCGGCCAGCAGCACGGCGCCGCGTACGGCCCGGAGTACGCGTTCGAGTTCGGCCTGCAACGCGTCCTGGACGGCATCGCGGTGGTGGTCGCCGAGCGGGCGCCCGGCCGGTAGCCGACCCGGTTCGCTCACCGGGCAGCCCCGCACTTCCCCTTCCCGGGCGGTACCACCCGCCGGCGACGGCCGGGCTCGGCGGAACCCGCCCGGGCCCCGCCGCCCGGGTGGTACGACTGGGGCGGCGGTGGCAGCTGTGGGCCGGGGAAGGATCGCGATGACGAGCGGGCTTGCCGGGTGGCTGCGGCAACGGCGGCGGTTCGCCGAACAGACCGCGGGGAGCGACGCGCCCGACCGACGGCGGCGTGGGTAGCTGCCGCGATGCCTGAGCGAACGCCCGGCCACGGCGACCAACCTCGAAGCGACGGCGTGGTGGAGTTGCGGGTGCACGGCGTGTCCGGGGCGGAACCCGCGGCCGTTCTCGGCCGGGCGCCGGTGCGGCAGGTCGCCGGGGACGACAGCGGGGGCTTCCACCGTGCCGACGAGTCAGCCGGCAGCGACCCGGGCGTGCTGACGGTGGAGGCGTACCGCTGGGGTGACCTGCCGACCGGCACCGTGGGTCGTACCCTCGCCACGGTCTTCCTGCTGCCGTTCATGCTCAGCAACGTGGCGGTGTGGATGCGGCCCACCGGCCGACGCGGCGCCGCGGGGGTCACCCTGCTGTGCCGGCTCCTCGCGCTCAACCTCACAGTGCTGTACGTGGTGTCCATCGCCGGGATCGCCCTCGACCTGTTCGCCTGGCAGTGCCTCGGTGCGGCTCGCTGCCGGGCACCCTTCGACACCATGGGCGGGCTCGACGGCCGGCACGTCGGGGAGCGGCTGGCCACGCTCGCGCTCCTGCCGATCGCCGCCCTGGCGATGCTCCGACTGCTCGGCACCCGCCGGTCCGGGCCGGCCGACAACCCACTGTGGGCGGTGGAGCCGCTGGTGCAGCGGCTGCGGGCGATCCACGTCGGCGCGGCCCTCGCCGTACTCGATGTCGTGCTGCTGGTGGCCCGTCGCGCCGGTGGCGCGACGGTCGCGACGACGCTACTGCTGACGCTCGGCGCGGCGGTGTTGCTGGTCTGTGTCGGTCTGCTCGCCGCCCCGGGGGTGATCGACCGGGCGGCGACCGCGCGAACGGCCACCCGGGTGGCCCGCGCGACCGGCCTGGTGGCGGGCGGCCTGACCGTGGTGACCCTCGTCGTCGTCGCGCGCGACGAGCGCGGCTGGCCGTCGACGAGCGGGCTTCCCGGGTATGACGGGATCGCGGGTGCGGCGCTGTTCGGTCAGATGGTCCTGCTGGTGCTGCTCAGTGGGTTGGTGCTCTGGCACCGCGGTCGGGTGGGTGGCCGGTCCGCGTTGCGGCGCGGACTCGGTGCGGCGGTCCTCGCGGCCATCGCCGTCGGTATCGCCGGTGCGCTCTCCGCTGGCCTGGTCTACCAGACGGGGCAACTGCTCGGCGGCTACCGGGGCGACGGCGGGCCGCCGCTGCCGTACCGCTGGACGCTGCTGGCCTTCTTCCTGCACGTGGCGGCTACCCGGCGCGCTCGCCGAACCGACCCGCGACTCCTGGCCGCCCACGTCGTACCTGCTGGTCGTGGCCGTCCTCGCGGTGCTGGCGCTGCTCCTGCTGCGCCGCCGCCCGCCGGTCGCCGCACCAGCCCCCGCACCGACCCCCGCCCCGGTGCCGGCCACCCCCGAACCGGATCCCGACCCCGGGTCGGACAACGTCCGCCGGCTGCCGACCAGCCTCAACGCCGTCTACGAACTGGGCCGGCTGGACGAGCGGCTGGAACAGGAGCGGCACCGCCGCGGCTGAGGTTCAGCGCGCCGGGTAGCCGCCCTCCCGTCGTGGGATCGCGTCGTCGTACGCCCCGGCCGGGCCGCTGTAGCGGACCCTGCCCTTCGGGTACGGCCAGGGGTTCGCGGTGCAGCCGTGCAGGCCCAGCGTCTGCTGCTGCATCACCGGCGCCGCCCGGCCCTTCCCGGGGCACCGCTCGTGGCCGAACCCGAGCTTGTGCCCCACCTCGTGGTTGACCATGTACTCCCGGTAGGTGGCCAGGTCGGTGCCGTAACCAGGCACCCCCTTGACCCAGCGCGCCACGTTGAGGACCACCCGGGCACCGTTACGGCACGAGGTGTAGCCCTCCGGCACGTCCTGGCAGAGGGTGTCGCGGGTGCCGGGGGTGGCCAGGTAGATGGTGAAGTCGCTCGGTTCGTCGCCGCCGACCCGGCGCAGCCGCCAGCTGCCGCCGGCTGTCCACCCGCGCGGGTCGTTCAACGTGGCCGAGATCGCGGTCGCGATGTCCGTCACCGGCAGGCCCCGGATGTCGCGCTCCACGGCGACCCGGTACCGCAGCAACCGGCCGGTGGTCGCGCGTCCGGGAGCCGCCTCGGCGGCCGCCACCGACCACCGGTTGCCACCGGTCGCGGGGTAGCCGACGTCGGCGGCAGCCGCGGAGCTGGGTGTGACGTCGGCGACTCCGGTCGGCCGACCGGACGCGGCAGCCGCGATCGACCGGCTGGGCACCGGCGCGGCGGCGACCGGATCGGTGGCGGGTCGCCCGGCCGCCGGCCCCGCGCATCCGGTGAGCAGCGCCACCACCAGCAGCGACACCGCCGGGGCCGGACGCCACCGGCAGGTAGTCTTCGTCGACATGTCTCTCCCCTCGCGCGCCGCACGGTGGCGACGCCTGTGAGAGGACGGGTGATGGTGGGGAAAAGTTGGGCTGTCCCGCGCTCAACCTTTCGCCGGCTTCACCCGTCTCTAGTCGGTGTGGCACGGGGGAGGGTTCACGGTGGCGCGGGGTGACGCGGAGTTCGTCGAGTTCGCGCGGGCGGCGTCCGCACGACTGGTGCACGCCGCGTTCCTGATGACCGGTGACCACCACCAGGCCGAGGACGCCGCGCAGACCGCGCTGGCCCGCACCTACGCCTCCTGGTCGCGCGTCCACGACGACGACGCCTACGGATACGCCCGCCGCACCCTGGTCAATCACCTGGTGGACGGGTGGCGACGCCCGATGCGCGAGTACCCGACCGACGAGGTGCCGGAGCAGCGGCGCGGTGACGTGGCCGACGAGGTGGCGACCCGCCGCTGGTTGGTCACCATCCTGGGCGCGCTCAGCCCTCGGGAACGGGCCATCGTCGTCCTGCGCTACTACTTCGACCTTCCGGAGGCGCAGGTGGCCAGGGAACTCGCCGTGTCCGTGGGCACGGTCAAGAGCACCAGCTCTCGGGCGCTGGAGAAACTGCGCACCGCTGCGCCGCGAACAACGGACGAGGAGGCGCGCCGATGAACGAGTGGGAACGGCTCCGTCACGCCATGCGGGCCACCGAGCGCCCGGACGCCGTGCTCGATCTGGCCACCGTGATGCGGGAGGGGCGGCGGCTGCGTACGCGTCGGCGGGTAGCCGGAGCCGGGGCGGCGACGCTCGCCGCCGGGATCGCCGCCGTGGTCGTGCTGGTGGCGGTCGACGCGTCAGGGTCGGGCGGAACGGCGCCGACCGAGCGTCCACCACCGGTCGCCGTCGCGCCGCCGTCGGTCGGTGTCTCGCCGACGTCGCCGGAGCCGACGCCACCGCCCACTGTGGCCCGCGACGTGCCACCGCCGAAGGCGCTGGGCCAGGTGATCGACAGTGGCGTGCGGTACGGCACCGACCAGCGGGTCTACTACCTCGTCCGGGTGTCCGTGCCGGGCGCGCCGAAGGTGACCGTCGGGCTGGCCGCCGGCCGTCGCTCCCCGAACGGCTATCTGACGACGGACCTCCTGGTCAACGACGTCGAGGGGGCGGACCGCAGCGCCGGATTCCACCAGATCGGCTACGACGAGCGCTCGTCGACCACGCCGGTGCCCACCTTCGGCTACTTCGTCGGCCCGGCCCAGCGGATCATCGGCACCGTGGACGGTCAGCAGGTCGACGCCCGACTGGCGCGGTGGAGCTTCGACAAGAACGTGGTGATCTTCTGGTTCGACCCGGCCGAGCTGGCCCCGGGAAAGCGGCTGGACGGCATCATCGCCCGCGACGCGAGCGGCCGGCGACTCTGACGCCGGGCGCCGGTGACCCAGGGCGGGCCGGAGGAGAGGCCGCTCAGGCCAGCCGCCGCTCGATGGTCACCGTCGTCCCCTCGGCGGTGGAGAGCAGCCGCACGTCGCCGTAGGCGTTCATCAGCAGCGCGCCTCGTCCCCGGTCCATCGCCGGTCGGCGGTCCCGCCAGGTGCCGAAGTCCCGCACCGAGATCCGGATCAGGCCGCCACCCACCTGGACCCGCAGGCTCACCTCCGGGCGGCTGGGCCGCTGCGCGTGCTCGACGGCGTTGTTCATGGCCTCGCTCGCGGCGAGCAGGAGATCCTCCAGCACGTCCGGGTCGGCGTCGAGGTCACCCAGCGCCTGTCGGATGTCGCGACGCATCGTCGCGGCCGAGGTGGGCGCGGACGGGTAGGTCCAGCCGCGGTCCAGGATGGCGCCCAGCCCGTCCGGGTCGGCCGGCCCCGCTGCGGCCCCGGACGGGTCGCGGACGGGTTCGGTCGCCGGGGCCGCGACGTTGGCCGGGGCGGGTCGGGCGACGGCAGGGACCGCTGTCGGGTCGCCGGTCGCTGACCGCCGGTCGGGCGCAAGCGGTGGCGGGCGCGACGGATGCCGGCCCGGACCCGGGCGATCAGTTCGGCCGCGGCGAACGGTTTCACCAGGTAGTCGTCGGCGCCCAGGGTCAGGCCCTCCACGCTGGCCTCCCCGCCGGCACGGGCGGAGAGCACCAGCACCGGCAGCGCCTGGGTCGCCGGGTCCGCGCGCAGCCGGCGGAGCAGGTCGAAGCCGTCCAGAACCGGCATCATCACGTCGGTCAGGACGAGGTCGGGCGGATCGCGGTGGATCTCGTCGAGGGCCTGCCGGCCGTCGGTGACCGTCCGCACCCGCCAGCCCTGCCCGGTGAGCAGTCGGGTGAGGTACGCCCGCATGTCGGCGTTGTCGTCGGCGAGCAGGATCTCGGCCCCGGCCAACTCGTCGGTGGATGGTCCGGACCGGCGGTCGGGCTCGGCCGGACCGTCCTCCGGTGCGGTGAGCCAGCCCATCGCCTCCTCGACCGCGGCGCGGGCCGCGTCGCCCCGTCCGTCCGTCACCGGCCCGGCCATCGGCGTGCGCCGCGCCGCCGACCAGGGCAGCGTCACGGTGAACGTGGTGCCGACGCCGACCTGGCTCGCCACCCGGACGTCGCCGCCCTCCAACCGGGCCAACTCGTGCACCAGGGCCAGACCGATGCCGGTGCCCTCGTGGCTGCGCGAGCGGGCGCCGCGTACCCGGTGGAAGCGTTCGAAGAGTTTCGGCAGGTCCCGTTCGGCGATGCCGATGCCGGTGTCCGCGACGGTCAGCCGCAACTCCTCGTCGTCGGCGTCGAGGGCCACCCGGATCCGACCGATGAACGTGTATTTGAGGGCGTTGGACAGCAGGTTCGTGACGATGCGTTCCCAATTGACCGGGTCGACCGCGACCGGTCGGGGCAGTGGCGGGCAGCTCACCTCAAGGGTCAGCCCGGCCCGCTCGACGGCGGCCCGGAACACCCCGGCGAGTTCGGCAGTGAGCGCGGCCAGGTCGACCACCCGGGCATCGCTGCGGGCCCGCCCGGCCTCCAGGCTGGAGAAGGTGAGCAGGCTGTTGACAAGCGTCAACAGTCGAGTGGCGTTGCGCCAGCCGGTCTCCACCCGCTCCCGCTGGAGCGGTGCCAACGGTGCCGTGGCGTCAGTGAGGGCATCGCTGAGCGGGCCGAGAATGAGCGTCAACGGGGTGCGGAACTCGTGGCTGACGTTGGCGAAGAAGTCGGTCTTCACCCGGTCCAGCTCCGCCAGCGCCTCGATCCGGCGCCGCTCCTCCTCGTACTCCTGGGCGTTGCGCAGCGCCACGGAGATCTGCTGGGCCAGGAGTTGGTGAAAGGAGCGATAGGCCTCGTCGAGCCCTCGGCTGGGGCTGACCCCGGCGAGCAGCACCCCGAGCGGCTGATCCTCGTCGGCCGAGGGCAGCGGCAAGGCCAGCGCGGTGCGCACCGGGTCGTCCCACGGGCCGGCGGGCAGCGTCACTCGGTCGGCGACCGTCGGTCACCTCCTGTCGCTCGGCCCTCGGCGGCGGCGGCCAGCCCCCAGTCGGACGCGACCGGGCCCGGGTCGGCCAGCTCGACGGTGTCCGGCAGCCGGCTGCGGCGACCCCCGGCCGCCCCGGCCACCCGTCGCAGCGTCGTGCCGTCGCGCAGGTAGATGGCGGCGAACGGCACGTCCAGCGGGTGGCGTCGATCACCGCGATCAGCCGGGCGCCGGTGGTGTCCACGTCGACGGTACGGCCGTCGCCGAGAACGGACAGGTCGCGCAGCAGTCGGAGCCGGCGTTCGCCGACGACCTGCTCGGTGACCTCGCTGCACACCGTCAGGACGCCGACGGTGCGCCCGTCATCGTCGCGGGCCGGCGCGTGCGAGACGCTGAAGTACGCCTCCTCGCGGTAGCCGGCCCGCTCCAGCAGCAGCCGCAGCGCGGGAACCCAGCTGGCCACCCCGGTCGCCATGGCCTGGTGGATCAGCGGGGCGAGCACGTCCCAGCCCTCAGCCAGGGTCACCCGCACGTCGCCGCCGAGAGCCGCCGGGTGCTTGTCTCCGATCAAGGCGGAGTACGCGTCGTTGTAGAGCTGGGAGAAGCTCTCGCCCCAGAGCAGCAGCATCGGGTACCGGGAGGAGAGCACCACCCGAACGGCGGCGCGCAGGCTCTGTGGCCACTCGCCGACCGGGCCGAGCGGGGTGCGGGCCCAGTTCAGCTCCGCCATCAACCGCCCGGTCTCACCGCCGCCGCTGAACAGGTCGATGCTGGGTCGTGTCACGCTCGATCCGACCCCATCGCAAGCCCCCGTTCCGGGCCTGATGACCCCTGCCGCGTTACCTACCCATCCTGACACCTCTACTCACCTGTACCGACGCCGGTACCCATCGTCGAACCGGCGGTGGTTCGGGACGAACGACCGATGCTCCGGGTATCGATATCTGTAATTGTCTCGGGTATCCCTCCGACCCCGAGGAGCCCTCATGAGAGGCAGAACGCTGAGCGCGGGAGTCGCGCTCGCCGTGTTCGCCGCAACGACGGTGACGCTGGCCGCCCAGCCGGTGACCGCGTCACCCACGACCGCGACGACAGTCGCCCGGCCGATCGCCGCGACGGTGGCCGCGTTGGCAGCACCGGACATCTCCGTCAGCAACATCCAGGCGCACCTGACCCAGTTCAACTCCATCGCCACCAGCAATGGTGGCAACCGGCGGGCCGGCTCGGCCGGCTACACCGCGTCGCTCAGCTACGTCAAGAGCAGGCTCCAGTCGGCCGGCTACACCGTCACCGAGCAGTACTGCTCCAGCTGCACCTACCCCTCGAACAACCTCATCGCGGAGTGGCGTGGCGGCGCGGCCGACCAGGTCGTCATGTTCGGCGCCCACCTGGACGGGGTCTCGGCCGGTCCGGGGATCAACGACAACGCCAGCGGCTCGGCCACCCTGCTGGAGAACGCGCTGGTCCTGGCCGCGCAGAACCCGACGATGACCAAGCGGGTCCGGTTCGCCTGGTGGACCGACGAGGAGCAGGGGCTCAACGGCTCCCGGTTCTACGTCAACTCCCTCAACTCCACCCAGCGCGGCTATATCAAGGGCTACTACAACTTCGACATGGTCGGCTCGACCAACGGCGGCTACTTCATCAACCGGGTCTCCTCGACCACGGCGGCGCCGCTGAAGGCGTACTGGGACTCGTTGGGCCTGCAGCCGGAGGAGAACGTCGAGGGTCAGGGCCGCTCCGACGACTACTACTTCCAGCAGGCCGGCATTCCCACCTCGGGTTACGCCGCGGGTGCCAGCGCCCGCAAGACCAGCGCCCAGGCGGCCAAGTGGGGCGGCACCGCCAACTCCGCGTACGACCCGTGCTACCACCGGTCCTGCGACACCACCGCCAATGTCAGCGCCACCGTGCTGAACCGGGCGGCCGACGGTGTCGCGTACGCGCTGTGGCAGCTCGCGGTGAGCGGCGGCACCCCGACCTGCACCGGCGGTCAGGTGGTCGGCAACGGCGGCTTCGAGAGCGGCAGCACGCCGTGGACCGCGTCCGCCGGTGTGATCACCAACGCCAGCGGCCAACCGGCCCGGACCGGGTCGTACAAGGCCTGGCTCAACGGCGACGGCAGCACCCGCACCGAGAGCCTGACGCAGTCGGTGACGGTGCCGGCCGGTTGCGCCAGCTACCCGCTGTCGTTCTGGTTGCACATCGACACCGCCGAGACCACCGGCTCCACGGCGTACGACCGGCTCACCGTGCAGCTCGGTTCGACCACGCTGGCGACGTACTCCAACCTCAACGCGGCGTCCGGCTACGTGCAGCGCAGCTTCAACGTGGCCGGGTTCGCCGGACAGACGGTGACGCTGCGCTTCACCGGCACCGAGGACTCGTCGTTGCAGACCAGCTTCGTGATCGACGACGTGTCGCTGCTGGCGAGCTGACCGCGTACCGAAGGAAGGTGGGCCGCCGCCGGTGGGTGCCGGCGGCGGCCCGTCACCTCCGGGGTCAGGGGAGCTGCGAGTAGAGCGCGGCGACGCCGCCGGGGAACCCGGCCTGCACCCGCCGGCTGACGTCGTCGGCCACGATCTCGTACGCGTCGGACTCGATGCCGTCGACGGCGAGCCGGGCGATCACGGCCGGGTCCGACTTGGGGCTGGTGATGCTCGCGGCCATGTCGGTGTCCAGGTAGCCGACGTGCAGGCCGGCGACGCGGACGCCCCGCTCGGCGAGCTGGAGGCGCAGCGCGTTGGTCATCGCCCACTCGGCGGACTTGGCGGCGCCGTACGCCCCGTGCAGGGGGAAGTTCACCCAGGAGAGCACGGAGAGGACGTTGAGGATCGTTCCGCCGCCGTTGCCGGCGATCACCGGCGCGAACGACCGGATCATCGACAGGTTGCCGATGTAGTGGGTCTCCAGCTCCAGCCGGATCAGGTCCAGGTCGCCGTCCAGCAGGTCCGTCCGGGTGTCGATGCCGGCGTTGTTGACCAGCAGGTTCACGTCGCCGGCCAGCTCGGCGGCGGCGGCCACCGAGGCGGGGTCGGTGAGGTCCAGCCGGACCGGCGTCACGCCGGGCAGGTCGACGCTGTCGGGGTTGCGGGCGCGGCGTAGACGGTGCCGCCCCGGGCGGCGAGTTCGGCGGCCAGGTGGCGGCCGAAGCCCCGGTTGGCGCCGGTGACGAGGGCGGTGCTTCCAGAGATCTTCATGTCAGCGAGGCTAGCGGGCTGACTTCTGGTGAGCAAAGTCAGATGGGTCACCGGGCCGACGCGCCGGCAGCGGGAATACCGCAGGGAATACGACCCGGATGCGGCCACACGGCGGCCGGTGACGGCTCGTATCCTTTCCGCGAACAACCGAACGAGCCGGGAAGGGAGACGGTGTGAGCAACCAGGCCGAAACGTTGGAGTTCCAGGCCGAGGCGCGTCAGCTCCTCCAGTTGGTGGTCCACTCGATCTATTCGAACAAGGACGTCTTCCTGCGGGAACTCATCTCGAACGCGTCCGACGCCCTGGACAAGCTGCGGCTGGCCACCCTGGTCGACAAGGACCTCGTCGCCGACACCGACGACCTGCACGTCGTCCTGGAGGTCGACCGCGACGCCCGCACCCTGACCGTGCGGGACAACGGCATCGGCATGACCCGCGACGAGGTCGTCCAGCTGATCGGCACGATCGCCAAGTCCGGCACCGCCGAACTGCTTCGCCAGCTGCGCGAATCCGCCGACGCCCACGCCAAGCAGGACCTCATCGGCCAGTTCGGCGTCGGCTTCTACGCCGCGTTCATGGTCGCCGACCGGGTCACCCTGGTCACCCGCAAGGCCGGCGAGACCGGCGGCACCCGCTGGGAGTCCACCGGCGAGGGCACCTACTCGATCGAGGCGGTCGACGAGGCGCCGCAGGGCACCGCGGTGACCCTGCACCTCAAGCCCGCCGACACCGAGGACAACCTGCACGACTACACCGCCGAGTGGACGGTCCGCGAGATCGTCAAGCGCTACTCCGACTTCATCGCCTGGCCGATCCGGATGACCGTCGAGCGTCCCGGCGCCGAGGGCGAGCCCGCCACCAGCGAGGTGCAGACCCTCAACTCGATGAAGGCGCTCTGGGCGCGGCCCCGCGACGAGGTCGACGCCGCCGAGTACAACGAGTTCTACAAGCACGTCAGCCACGACTGGGCCGACCCGCTCGAGGTCGTGCACATGAAGGGCGAGGGCACCTTCGAGTACGAGGCACTGCTCTTCCTGCCCAGCCACGCCCCGCTGGACCTGTTCTCCCCGCAGGGCCGCCGGGGTGTTCAGCTCTACGTCAAGCGCGTCTTCATCATGGACGACTGCGAGGCGCTGGTCCCGACCTACCTGCGCTTCGTCAAGGGCGTGGTCGACGCGCACGACCTGTCGCTGAACATCTCCCGGGAGATCCTCCAGCAGGACCGGCAGATCCAGATCGTCCGCCGCCGCCTGGTCAAGAAGGTTCTCGCCACGGTCAAGGACCTGAAGGCCAACCACGCCGAGCGGTACCGGACCTTCTGGACCGAGTTCGGCGCGGTGGTCAAGGAAGGGCTGATCGACGACACCGACAACCGGGACACCCTGCTGGACATCCTCTCGGTGGCCTCCACCAACGACCCGGCCGAGCCCACCGACCTGGCCGGCTACGTCGCCCGGATGAAGGACGGCCAGAGCGACATCTGGTACGCCACCGGCGAGTCCCGGGCGGCCATCGAGAACTCCCCGCACCTGGAGGCGTTCCGGGCCAAGGGGCACGAGGTGCTGCTCCTCACCGACCAGGTCGACGAGGTGTGGGTCGAGCGGGTCGGCACGTACGACGGTCGGCCGCTGCGCTCGATCGCCAAGGGCGAGATCGACCTGGACACCGACGAGGAGAAGCAGCAGGCCGAGGCGGAGCGTGAGCAGCAACGACAGGAGTTCGCCGGGCTGCTCGACTGGCTGGGGACCACGCTCACCGACAGCGTCCGGGAAGTCCGCCTGTCGTCCCGGTTGACCACCTCACCGGCCTGCGTCGTCGGCGACGCCCACGACCTGACCCCGACCCTGGAGAAGATGTACCGGGCGATGGGGCACGAGATCCCGCCGACCAAGCGGATCCTGGAGATCAACCCCGGTCACCCGCTGGTGTCCGGGCTGCGCAAGGCCCACGAGCAGGGCAGCGACAGCGCCGCCCTGACCGAGACCGCCGAGCTGCTCTACGGCCTGGCGGTGCTCGCCGAGGGCGGTGAGCTGACCGACCCGGCCCGCTTCACCCGGACCCTCGCCGACCGGCTGGCCCGCACGCTGTAATCGACCGGTCTCCCGGCCGCGGGCCGCCCGAACAGGGGCCCGCCGGCCGGTGACCCGGGTCTGTCCGATCCGGGTCGGCGCTGGTCACCCGCCGCCGTCAGGCTGCCGAGGCGGACGCCCGGGGTCCACGCTGCGACCCCACCGTGCCGGCGTCGCGCGTCCAACGCGGCGCCGACACCGCCTCGCCCGGCCAGCCGGTAGGGCTCTCCGCCTCGACGGTCAGCTCGACCGACGCGGGCGTGTCGCGGGCCAACCGCAGCGACTGCTCGGCGCTGGTGCGGGCCGCGCAGGGCCAACCCTGGCCGGCGCACTGGAGATTGCGGCAGTGGCCCTCGTCGTCCGGCTCGTGGGCGCTGAGCACGTCGACCGCCAACTGCCACAGCAGCGGATCGGTCACGTCGGTCGGACGCTCGGTGGTGCGGCTCGGCCGGTTGCTGTCGTCGGACATGGTGGGCCCCCCTCGTCAGGCTGTACCGGACAAGGGTCACCCGTGAGCCGCCGGCTAAACCGCCGACCTGCTGTGATGTGTTTCCAATCGCAGGATATCCAGCCGTCAGTCCGGCAATAGCGGCATCTCGACGCCCGGGTCCCGACCGAGCAGCACCGCCCGGGTGAGCGCGGTCGAGCCGAACCGGTCCCGGACCGCGTCGACGGCGGCATCCAACTCGGCGCCCGGGTCCCGGTGGAACGGAAGCTCCGGTTGGACCGGATTGTCGTCGAGGTTGCCCACCGAGACGCCGATCAGGGTGACGCCCCGCTGCTCGATCTCGGATTGGGCGGCCCGCAGCAGCGCCCGTGCCGCGGCGAGCACCCCTGTGGTGTCCGCGGTGGCCTTGCCGATGGTGTGCGAGCGGGTGGCCCGGGTGTAGTCGCCGAACCGTAGCCGCAGCACCACCGTGCGTCCGGCTCGGTCCGCCGCCCGCATCCGTCGGGTGACCCGGTCGACCAGGCCGGCGAGGATCGCGTCCAGTTCGGCCGCGGCGTGTGGGGCCCGGCTCAGCGCGTGCTGCGCGCCCATCGAGCCGCGTCGGCGACCCACCTGCACCGCGCGCGGGTCGCGGTTGTGGGCCAGGGCGTGCAGGTGCCGGCCAGCGCCCGCGCCGAGCAGCGAGACCAGCGCCGCCTCGCCGAGCCGGGCCACCTCTCCGACGGTACGGATGCGGCGTTCGCGCAGCTTCGCGGCGGTGACCGGGCCGACGCCCCAGAGCCGTTCGACCGGCAGCGGGTGCAGGAAGGCCACCTCGGCGTCCGGTGCGACCACCAGCAGACCGTCCGGCTTCGCCACCCCGCTGGCCACCTTCGCCAGGAACTTGGTGCGGGCCACCCCCACCGTGATCGGTAGCCGGACCTGTTCGCGAACCTCCCGCCGCAGTCGTTCGGCGATGTCGGCCGGCGGACCGACCAGCCGGCGCAGGCCACCCACGTCCAGGAACGCCTCGTCGATGGAGAGCCCTTCGACAAGCGGAGTGGTGCGCCGGAAGATCTCGAACACCGCGCGGCTCGCCGCCGTGTACGCCGCCATCCGGGGTGGCACCACGATCGCGTCCGGGCAAAGCCGGCGGGCCTGCCCGCCGCCCATCGCGCTGCGCACCCCGCGCGCCTTCGCCTCGTAACTCGCGGCGAGCACCACGCCACCGCCGACGATGACCGGCCGCCCCCGCAGACGTGGGTCGTCGCGTTGCTCGACCGACGCGTAGAAGGCGTCCAGGTCGGCGTGCAGGATGCTGGCCCCGGGCGACACGTACACATGTTCGCATGGCGGCCGGTCGTCGCGGCAGTGAGCTGGGCGAACGTCAGCTCAGTCGAGGCAGAACTCGTTGCCCTCCGGGTCGGCCATGACGAGGTGGCCGGCGCCGAGCGGGGGAGCGGGCTCGTGCCGGCCGAGCCGCTTGGCGCCGTGCGAGACGAGTCGGTCCGCCTCCGCCTCCAACGCCGCCATCCGCTCGGCGCCGGCCAGCCCCGGGGCGGCCCGCACATCCAGGTGGACGCGGTTCTTGACCTGCTTACCCTCTGGTACGCGCTGGAAGAACAGCCGGGGCCTCGAGCCCTCGGGATCGACCGCCGCCGAGGCGTCGTTGCGGTTCTCCGGTGGCACGCCCATCGCGTCCAGCGCCTGCTCCCAGGATTCGAAGTCCCCGGGTGGGCCCTGCAATCGGTATCCGAGTGCCGCTGCCCAGAACGTCGCCAACCGGGCCGGGTCGGCGCAGTCGATGGTGATCTGCACGTCGCGCGCCATGACAGCTCCCTCTTTCCTGAAGTGCTCGGTCATGATCCCAGCCTCTCGTGAATAGCGGACAGGATCGTTCCGCCAGGTGTGCAACGATCGGCGGGTGACCGTCGAGGCGACGACCGAGCGGGTGCTGCGGTTGTTGGCGCTGCTGCAGCGGCGACCAACCTGGACGGCCGCCGACCTCGCCGCCGAACTCCGGGTCACCGACCGTTGTGTCCGCCGTGACGTGCGACGACTGCGCACGCTCGGCTACCCGGTGCGCGCGGTCCCTGGTGTCGGGGGCGGCTACCAACTCGGCGCGGGCACCCGGCTGCCGCCGTTGCTGCTCGACGACGAGGAGGCCATCGCCACGGCGGTGTCGCTGCGACTCGCCTCCGGCGGCACGGTCGCCGGGGCGGCCGAGGCCGCGCTGCGGGCCCTGGCCAAGCTCGATCAGGTGATGCCGTCGCGGCTGCGCGCCGAGGTGCGGGCGGTGCACAACGCCACGGAGACGCTCCTCGCCCCGGTGGTCGAGATCGACGCGGAGCTGCTGGTGATGCTGGCCCGAGCCTGCCGTGACGCGGTCCGGGTGCGCTTCCGCTACGGCGGGACCGACGGGGAGCGCGAACGCACGGTCGAGCCGGTCCGGTTGGTCACCACCGGTCGCCGCTGGTATCTGATGGCCTGGGACATCGACCGTGCCGACTGGCGGACGTTCCGCCTGGACCGGATGCGCGCGGCGGTGGCCAGCGGTTGGCGCTTCCGGCCGCGCGAGCATCCCGAGCCGGCCGCCTACGTGCAACGGGCGGTCACCGAGTCGCCGTACCGGCATGTCGCCCGGGTCCGGGTACACGCCCGTCCCGAGCAGGTGCGGGCCGTGGTGCCGCCCCAGGTGGGCCGGGTCGAGGAGGACCGCGGCGGCTGGTGTGTCCTGGTCGTCGGCGGTGACAGCCTGGACTGGCTCGCCGCGCACATCGCCCGTCTCGACTACCCGGTGGAGGTGCTGGAGCCTCCGGAGTTACGCGAGGCCGCGGCCCTGCTCGCCCGCCGCCTGACGGCGATGGCCGAGCCCGCCCGAACGGAGCTGGTCACTGTTCGGCCAGGCGGGGCGGCGGGTCGGACCGCACGGTGAAATGTCGCAACGACACCGAACCGCCGTCCGGTGCGGTCCACGGGGCCGTGCGGGTGCCGGTGCAGCGCCATCCGGTGCGTTCGTAGAGAGCGACGGCTGCGGTGTCGCCCACGGCCACTTCGAGGACCAGGTCGGTGGCCCGTTCGTTCGCCCATCTCCGGGCTCGGGCCAGCAGCGCACCGCCCAACGCCATTCCTCGGGCGGCGGGTGACACGAAGAGGCGTGCCACCTCGGCGGTCGGTCGGGCGAACTGCCCCTCCGCCGGGGCGGCAGCCCGATGCACCGCGATGTGCCCCACGATGGTCCGGTCAGCGTCGACGGCGACCCAGGCGCGTGCCGGGCGCGGGTCGCACAACCAGCGGTGCGGGTCGACGGGCCAGTTCATCGGGTACCCGTCGAGCCGGTGCACCTCGGCGAGCACCGCGACGCATCCATCAAGGTCGACACCACGTCGACGGCGGATGCGAGGTGGGGTCACAGGTCGTCGAACGGGCGGGCGTAGCGGAACTCGCCCCGGATCGACTCCCGCCAGGCGTGCATCGGACGGGCCATGAAGTACTGCGGACCCCACGGCTGCGGCGGGGTGACACCCAACTCGACGGCGGGCCGGAACCCGAAGCGCGGGTAGTACCCGGGGTGCCCGAGCAGCACCACGAGAGGCTCGTCGCGGGCGTCCGCCGCCCCGAGCACCGCGTGCATCAGGGCGCTGCCGACGCCGCGCCGCTGCCACCCCGGCAGCACCCCGAGCGGACCCAGGCCCAACGCCACCGGCTCACCGCCCACCAGGGCGCGGGTGGCCACCACGTGCCCCACCACCTGGCCATCCGAATCGGTCGCCACCAGAGAGTACGCGGGCAGCCAGCCCTCGTCGGCGCGCAGCGCGTCGACGAGTGTCGCCTCTACCGGCACCCCGTTACTGCCGTCGGTGTCGCTCCCGGCGCTGTCGTGATTTGTGGCGAAGGCGGCGGAATGCACCGCGCGGATCGCGTCGACGTCGGCAGGTGTCTCGCGTCTGATCAGCACCGCGCCACGATACGGCTCCTCCAGGCAGCCCTCCAGGCGTTTATCGGATGGAATGGTGGCGACGAGGTCACGTCGCCCGTCGCCACCAGGCGTCAGTGCGGGGCACGACGATCCGACTTCTCCATTGCCGAGATTTCCTGGCCTAGCTGTACTGCCTAGCGCGGGCCAGGCGGCGTCGTGCCGGATCGACCGCGCGGTCGGGCGGGTATGTCGCCGAGAGGGCATATACCTCTGAGTCATAAATATGACTCACAGGTATATGGCTTCTCAGGGATATGCCTCCGGGCTGAGTCAGCCCCAGCCCCAGCTCAACCGGCCTGGGCCCTGGGGTCGGGTCTAGTCCTGCCTGAGGCCCGGGCCCGGCTCGCGCCAACCTGGCCCGGCTCGCGCCAACCTGGCCCGGCGCGCGCCAACCCAGCCCGGCGCGCGCCAACCCAGCCCGGGTCTCGGTGTCGGGCTCGGCCTGGACCCGAGGCCAGGAACAGAACCCGGTCCCAGGCTCGTACCAGAGGGCTGGTCGATACCGTGCCAGGCGCGGGCCAGTCGGTTTGATGGCAGGTTCAGCCGACGGCGGTGGCTGACGGCGGGGCGCTGCCGCCCTGTGGCGCCTCCGGGATCATCAGCCGGACGATCTCGGCCTGGTCGGCCGCCGAGGGCAGTCCCCATCCCGGCCGGTAGCCGTACACCTCGTGCAGTGGGGTGGAGCCGGTGCGGCCGTCCAGGATCTCCACGGCGTCGGTGTCGATCAGGCCGGGGTGTTCGACGCCGCAGGCCTCGGCGACCTTGGTCAGGTCCCGGCGCAGCGTCGCCAGATAGTTGGCCGCTCGGACCGACTTCAGCGCCGGGTCCAGGCCCCGGGCCAGCCAGGCGTTCTGCGTGGCCACGCCGGTGGGGCAGGTGTCGGTGTGGCATTTCTGCGCCTGGATGCAGCCGATCGACAACATCGCCTCCCGACCCACGTTGACCAGGTCGCAGCCGAGCGCGAACGCCACGACGGCGTTGTCCGGCAGGCCGAGCTTGCCGCCGCCGACGAACACCACCTGCTCGTGCAGGTCGTGTTCGGCGAAGACCTTGTACACCCGGGAGAAGCCCTGCTGGAACGGGAGGGACACCGAGTCGGTGAAGATCAGCGGGGCGGCGCCGGTGCCGCCCTCGCCACCGTCGACCGTCACGAAGTCGACGCCCCGGCCGGTGTCACGCATCAGCGTGGCCAGCTCCTGCCAGAAGGTCAGGTCACCGACCGCCGACTTGATACCGACCGGCAGACCGGTCTCGGCGGCCAGCAGCTCCACCCAGTCGAGCAGGCTGTCGCAGTCGGAGAACTCGGCGTGCCGGGACGGGCTGACACAGTCCCGACCGGCCGGGATTCCCCTGGTGGCGGCGATCTCGGCGGACACCTTCGCCCCGGGCAGCAGGCCGCCCAGGCTCGGCTTGGCCCCCTGGCTCAGCTTGATCTCCAGAGCCCGCACCGGTGCGCCGGCCACCA
Source organism: Micromonospora tarensis (assembly GCF_016803395.1). Lineage (GTDB taxonomy): Bacteria > Actinomycetota > Actinomycetes > Mycobacteriales > Micromonosporaceae > Micromonospora > Micromonospora tarensis. The sequence goes on from NZ_JAEVHL010000038.1 coordinate 32,618, forward strand.
GGTCCTTCAGCCGGTCGAGGCTGAACCGGCCGTGCTCGTCGCGGCAGCCGAAGTACGCCGTGCCGAGTTGGAAGACCAGCTCACCGCCGTTGCGGTGGTACGGCGACAGGCCGCCCTCGCCGGTGTTCTGCAGACACCCGGCGAGCGCCGCGCCCTTGTTGAGCGCGGTGATGGCGTTGCCGGAGAGCGAGCCGAAGCTCATCCCGGAGATGTTGACCACCGACTCGGGTCGGAACGCGCGGGCCCGTCCCCGGGCCGCGCCGAGCACCTTGGCGCAGGGCAACCGCACGTCGTGCCCGGAGGTCGGTGTCGACGGTGGCACGGCCCGGCCGAACGTGCGGTGCTTGATGATCGGGTAGCCGGGGGTGTACTCGATGTCGTTGTCCGTGCCGAAGCCGAAGTAGTTGTTCTGCTGCTTCGCCGAGGCGTACACCCAGCGGCGCTGGTCGCGGGTGAACGGCCGCTCCTCGTTGTTACCGGCCACGATGTACTGCCGAAGCTCCGGGCCGATCGCCTCCAGCAGGTAACGGGCGCGACCGAGGACCGGGAAGTTGCGCAGCAACGCGTGGTCGCGCTGGATCAGGTCACGCGCGGCGAGCGCCGCGATGGCGGCGGCAGCGGCGGGTACGGCTCGACGGGCCCAGGTCATGCCCGGCACTCTTTCCGCCCACGCGTGAGCTCAAACCGACCTGGTCGGGCACCCGCTGGTGGTGGGCGTGGCGGCGGTGCGGGTCGGACCGCACCGCCGCCTCGGACTCAGCGCTGCCGGTACGACTGGCGGACCGATCCGCCGACGAGCGTGCACCACGTGCTCGTGCTGACCTTGCCGTTGCGGGGCAGGCCGTGCAGCTCCTGCAGGTCCTGCACCGCGGCCCGGGTGGCGTGGTCGTACCCGCCGGTGACGGTGACCGGGTATCCCTTGGTGGCGAGCATCTCCTGCACCGCCGTGACCGGCGCGCCGGTGGCGTGCTGGTCCAACTCCGGGGCCAGCGTCTCCCAGGTCGGCGGCGTGAGCGTGGCGTCCACGTCCACCGGGATGCCGTTGCGGGCCTGCCAGTCCTGCACGGCGGCCACGGTCGCGGCGTCGAAGGTGCCGCTGACCGTCACCGGGTAGCCCCGGTTGACGAGCAGGTGCTGCACCAGCCGGACCGAGGGAGAGTTGACGAAGCGCCACAGGTCCGGCCAGCGACGGGCCGGCACGTCGCCGAGTTTGGTGCCGAGGGCGGCGTGCACCCGCCGGCGCAGGTCCGGGAACTGCCGGTAGAAGGCGGCCCCCGGGCACTCGGTGGTGCGGAAGTCCCAGTGGCCGAAGATGTCGTACGCGTGCAGCCCGTACTGTCGGCAGATCGCGACGCAGAGTTTGACCAGCGAGTCGGTCAGCGCCTGCGGCGGCGTCTCGGTGACGTAGGTGCCCTCGTTCTCGATGCCGATGGCCCGGCCGTTCTCGCCCGGACAGTGCGCCGAGATCATCTGCCGGTCGCCGGCTTCGAGGCGCTCCAGGCTGCCCCGGCGGCCCTCCAGCACGTAGCCGCCCCGGCTCACCGTGAAGTGCTGGCCGGTGTCCGACCAGCCGTTGCCGTCCATGTGCAGGTCCTGGCAGTCGTGGGCCAGCTTGACGGCCTGCTCGCGGGAGTAGTCGGTGACGTTCGGGAACGCCATGTGGTGCACGATGATCTTGTTGGTGGCGATGGCGCTCACCGACAGCGGGTCCTTCGGTGGGCGGGCGGCCCACTCGTCGCAGCTGATGATCCAGTCCAGGTCGGTGCCCGGGGCGGCCTGGGCCGCGCCGGTAAAGGCGAGTTCGCTCCCGACGACGGCGACCGTGGCGGCACCGAGACCGGCCCGCAGCAGCGTCCGGCGATCCAATTCGGAACGAGCGACGTGCATGACATCTCCTCCTGCGGCCGACGGCGGGGGATGAAAAGTAGCTCCAATGGCCGCACGCACTCCGGAGAATATTGCCAAGGATCACCCGCGCGCTAGGGCGGATCGCGGATCGATCGGCCGTCCGGTGTGCTGCTCGCGTTTCCGTCCGCCCGGCCCGGGGTAGGTCGGGACCGACCGTCCCGGCTGCCCGCGTAGAGGAATGACCAGATGAGTGACAACGTCAGCGACGCGGTGGGCGACGCCCTCCGCTCGGTGATGCTCTTCCTGCCCAAGGCCGTCGCCTTCCTGGCGATCCTGGTGGCCGGATGGCTGATCGCCAAGGCCGTGTTGAAGATCGTGGAGAAGATCCTGGAACGGGTGGGCTTCGACCGCGCCGTCGAACGCGGCGGCGTCCGCCGCGCCCTGAGTCGCTCCCGGTACGACGCCAGCGACATCGTCGCGAAGCTCGTCTACTACGCGGTGCTGCTGTTCACCCTGCAACTCGCCTTCGGCATCTGGGGGCCCAACCCGATCTCCGACCTGCTCGGCGCGGTGATCTCGTGGCTGCCCCGGGCCTTCGTCGCGATCGTCATCATCGTGGTCGCCGCCGCCATCGCCAGCGCGGTCAAGGACATCATCAGCGGTGCGCTCGGCGGTCTGTCGTACGGCCCGGTGCTGGCCACCATCGCCTCGGTGTTCATTCTCGGCCTCGGCGTCATCGCCGCGCTGAACCAGATCGGGGTGGCCACCGCGGTCACCACTCCGGTCCTGATCGCCGTGCTGGCCACGGTCGGCGGCATCCTCGTCGTCGGGGTCGGTGGCGGGCTGATCCGTCCGATGCAGAGCCGTTGGGAGGGCTGGCTGACCCGCGCCGAGCAGGAGTCGCGGCTGATCGCCGCGCACGCCCAGGCGTACCGGGCCGGTCGCCGCGACGCCGAAGCCGAGTTGGCCCGGGCATCGGCCGCCGGCACGAAGCCGGACGCCGAGCCGGCCCGACCCGCACTCGTCACCGACCCGGAGGCCACCCAGGTCGTGACCCGGCCGGCCGATCCCGAGGCCACCCAGGTGGTGCGCGCCCCGGCCGACGCGGACACCACCCAGGTGGTCGGCCGGAGCGGCGACGCGGACACCACCCAGGTGGTGCGCGCCCCGGCCGACACGGACACCACCCAGGTGGTCGGCCGAAGCGGCGACGCCGACACCACCCAGGTGGTCGGGGGCGGCGCGGTGCCCGGTCAGCGCGCCAGCGACGACAGCGAGGCCACCACCGTCATTCCGCCGCTCGACAGGCGCTGACCGTCAGCGACGTCCGCGGGGCGGGGTCGCATCGGACCCCGCCCCGCCGAGTGTTGTCCACACCCGTCAAAGCGCTGGCTGGCGCGGCCACCGCTGTCTAATATCGCGGGCATGACCTGGCGACATTGATCCAGCACCCGAGGCCGATCCCGTGGGCCACCACGGGCACCGCACGTCCGGTGTCCGTCTCCACTCCCACGGGAAGGTCCCATGATTCACCTCGCCTCGCGCGTTCCCGACCCGGCGGTCCGTCGGCTGACGACCACCCTGTACGGGTACGCGTTCCTCAGCGACGTCGTCCTGCTCTACCCGCTGTACGTGGTGTTCTTCGCCGACACCGGGCTGTCGGTGGGGCAGATCGCGTCGCTCTTCGTCATCTGGTCGACCGCCGGCATCCTGTTCGAGGTGCCCTCCGGCGCCTGGGCCGACGTGGTGTCCCGCCGGGTGTTGCTCTGCCTCGCCCCACTGGTGACCGCCGCCGGCTTCGCGCTCTGGGTGCTGGCACCGTCGTACCCGGCCTTCGCCGTCGGTTTCCTGCTCTGGGGTACCGGCGGCGCGCTGGTATCCGGCGCGCTGGAGGCGCTGGTCTGGACCGAGTTGGACCGCCTCGGCGCGGTCGGCCGGTACGCCCGGGTGCTCGGGCGGGCGCGCACGGCGGGCGTGCTGGGAGTGGTGGTCTCCGGAGTGCTCGCCGGCCCGGTGCTCGCCGCCGGCGGGTACCCGGCGGTGGGTGCCGGCCAGCGTGCTGGCCTGCCTGCTCGCCACGGTCGTCCGCCGCCCGGTTCCCGGAGCGTCGCCCCAT